>NZ_JARESX010000083.1:0-29438 GCF_046026435.1 Paraburkholderia sp. RL17-381-BIF-C
CTGCGGCTTGCCGAACGTGATGCCGTGCGCGCCGAACGCTTCGGCTTCGTCCATCACCAGGGCGGTGTGCAGCAGCGCCTTCGACGGAATGCAGCCCACGTTCAGACACACGCCGCCGAGCGTCGCGTAACGCTCCACCAGCACCGTCTTCATGCCGAGGTCGGCCGAGCGGAACGCTGCCGAATAACCGCCGGGGCCCGAACCGAGCACGAGCATGTCGCATTCGATATCCGCGCGGCCGGAAAAACTACCGGATTGCGGTGCGGGTGTTGCGGCCTTTGGCGCGGCAGCAGGTGCAGGCGCCAGCGCGGCAGCGGGCTCCGCGGCCTTCGGCGCTTCCTTCGCGGGCGACGCTTCGGCGGACATTTCGACGAGCGCGATCACGGTACCTTGCGAGACCTTGTCGCCGACCTTGACCCGAACTTCCTTGACGGTGCCGGCGGTATCGTTGGGCACTTCGATGGAGGCCTTGTCGGACTCGAGCGTTATTAGCGCCTGTTCGTTCTCGATGACATCGCCCGCCTTGATATTGACCTCGATAATATCGATGTCCTTGAAGTCACCGATATCCGGCACTTTTACTTCGACGAGACTCATAGTGTCCCCTTTTCTTGTTGGTCGGCGACGAAGCGCGCGCAAACGGTGACGCACGGACGCGGATCACTCCGGGCGATCCGGCGTCCGCGTCATTGCGCACAACGTCACGTCACTATCAAAGAATCACACGCCGGAAATCGGCAAGAATCGCCGCCAGATGCGTATTAAAGCGCGCAGCTTCCGCTCCATCAATGACGCGATGGTCGAACGACAACGAAAGCGGCAGAATTTGCTTCGGGACAAACTGCTTGCCATCCCAAACCGGTTTCATCGAACTACGCGACAAGCCTAGAATTGCAACTTCCGGTGCATTGATGATCGGCGTGAAGTGCGTGCCACCAATGCCGCCCAAAGACGAGATCGAGAAGCAGCCTCCTTGCATCTGATCCGGCTTCAGCTTTCCCTCACGCGCCAGCTTCGACAGTTCGGTCATTTCCCTCGCGATATCGATCAAGCCCTTCCTGTCCGCATCGCGAATCACCGGAACGACCAGACCGTTCGGCGTATCCGCAGCAAATCCTATGTGGAAATATTGCTTGAACACGAGGTTGTCGCCATCAAGGCTGGCGTTGAACGTCGGGAACCGCTTCAGGGAGGCCACTACCGCCTTGATGACGAATGCCAGCATTGTCACTTTCACGCCGGCCTTCTCGTTTTCCTTGTTTAACTTCACGCGCAAGGCTTCAAGATCGCTGATGTCCGTCTCATCGTTGACCGTAACATGCGGAATCGTGACCCAGTTGCGATGCAGGTTCGCGCCCGAAATCTTCTTGATACGGGAAAGCGGCTTCGGATCGACCGGACCGAACTTGCTGAAGTCGACCTTCGGCCATGGCAGCAGATTCAACCCACCACCACCGGCAGCGGGCGCGGCCGCTCCCGCTGGCGCTGGGCGCTGGCCCGTCATGACGTCCTTCACGAAGGCGGCGACGTCGGCTTGCGTGACGCGGTCCTTTGAACCAGTGCCCCGTACCTGCTTCACGTCAACGCCAACTTCCCGAGCAAACTTTCTCACCGACGGCGATGCGTGGCTCGCCTGACTCGCGCCACCTTCGCCCGCCGGAATCGACGGTGCCTGGGCGAGCGCTACCGGCTGAGTCGGAGCCGGCGTTGCCGGTGCGTCCGACGGTCTTTCGATAGCGGGCTTTGCCGCAGGGGGAGCAAGAGCTACGGCCGGTGTTGCAGCACCGCCCTCACTTTCCAGCACGACGATCCCCGAGCCTTCCGACACGTTATCGCCCACCTTGACCCTCACTTCCTTGACGACGCCGGCGGCCGAGCTTGGCACGTCCATCGTCGCCTTGTCGGATTCCAGCGTCACGAGCGACTGTTCCTTCTCGACACGATCGCCAACCTTCACCGAGATCTCGATGACGGGAATTTCCTTGTAGTCGCCGATATCTGGAACGTTCACTTCCAGCAAGGCACCAGCTGCTGTCGCCACCGCAACTTGCGCAGGTTCGTCGGTCGGAGTTGCTGCAGCGGTACCGCCTTCCGCGTCTTCTTGGACTGCTATCAACGAATTCTCCGAAATTGTGTCGCCAACATTGATCCTGACTTGCCTGTCGTTACGGGATGTCGGGCACGGTTCATCCAAGTTGCTTGCCGTATTCGAAAGCAAGCAACCTCTGCTCTTCTGTTACAGAGTCACCAGCATTGGCGCATACGTCGATCACCGTCGGGTTCCTGTATTCGCCTATTACTGGCACTTCGACTTCCGTTACTGCCACCCTTTCTCTCAACACTTGCAGCAGTCGACTGGTCTTTCAGGCAGCGAAGCGGAAAACGAATTTCAGGGTTCTTGATCGAACATCGTCTCGATAACGCGTGCATCGAACTTCTCAAGACGTCGCAATTTGAGGGAAACGATGCTGCGCTCCTACCTCCACGCGTATCCAAACTTTTGCCTTCATTTACATCGACTGCCCACGCCCCACCGCAGTGGAGACGACATTTGGATCGAATTTAACTGCGGTCCTCCCGAGCTACAACGTGGACGCGGATACAGCCAGAGCGACACGCCGGAGGAAGTAGAGATTCATTACCGGTTTTCCTTTGGTTCGCTTTTCAACAGCAAGTTGAAGCAGTCCCTAGGTCTGATATAACGCAGCGCAGGAACTCACGAACCAAACCCGCCTGTCCGTATTCATAGCCCCGATCGTCTCACCCAAAGAAGCGACCAGATGCTTTTAATAGCTGTTGCTATCCTTCGATGCAACGTTCATCAGCATCGCTCAAATTCAGCGAGACAGTGGGTTACTTTAACCATGGCGCAGAGTACGTTGCCTCGTGCTTTCCATAATGTTTCCGTGCCTTATCCACCACGTCAGAACTGAGGACGCCTTCATCAAGAAGCGCTTTCAATGCGGCGATCACAATCGACTTACGGTCGACCTCGAAGAACTCTCGCAAGGCCTGACGGGTGTCACTGCGACCAAAACCATCGGTGCCGAGCGTCACATATCGGCGCGGAACGTAAGCACGGATGAGTTCGGGCACTGCACGCACGTAGTCGGTAGCGGCGATAATCGGGCCCACTGAAGCGGTTAGCGCTGTACTGACATAAGGTGCATTCGTCACTTCGCCAAGACGCGCACTGCGCTCTGAGCTCATGCCGTCTCGCTGCAGTTCAGTGAAACTTGTTACGCTCCACACGGCTGCTTCGATCTGCCAGTCGTCCCGAAGCATCTGCTGCGCGGCAATCACCTCTCCCAATATCGCGCCAGACCCCAGCAACTGGACTTTGGATTGCGAGCGCCCCTGCTCCTGTGTAACAAGTGGGTAAATGCCCTTGAGAATGCCTTCGCGTACCGTCAGCAGATCGCCGTCCGGCACCGACTGCTGTGCGTAGTTCTCGTTCATTACCGTCACGTAATAGAACACGTCGCGCTGCTGTTCGACCATCTCGCGCATGCCTTCATCAACGATCGCGGCCACTTCATACGCAAACGCCGGATCGTAAGCGCGGCAATTCGGAATTGTCGATGCCGCCAGATGGCTCGTGCCGTCCTGATGCTGCAAACCTTCGCCGCCGAGCGTTGTCTTGCCGGAAGTCGCCCCGATCAGGAAGCCGCGCGCACGCTGATCCGCTGCAGCCCAGATCAGATCGCCGATGCGCTGGAAACCAAACATCGAGTAGTAAATGTAGAACGGCAGCATTGGCAGATCGTTCACGCTGTACGAAGTTGCCGCGGCAACCCAAGACGAGACAGCGCCCGCTTCCGAGATGCCTTCTTCGAGAATCTGACCTTTGGTGTCTTCGCGGTAGTACAGCATCGAGCCGAGGTCTTCCGGCTCGTACAACTGTCCAAGTGGCGAATAGATGCCGACCTGGCGGAACATGTTCGCCATGCCGAAGGTGCGCGCTTCGTCGGCGACGATCGGCACCACACGTGGACCAACTTCGCTGTCCTTGAGCAGCGCGGTCAGCATCCGTACAAGCGCCATCGTCGTGGACATTTCTCGCCCACCCGCCTCGAGAGCGAATTGCCCCCAGGAGGACATTGCCGGAACCACCAGCCCCTTCGAGGCGACTGTCCGCCTTCTGGGCAGATATCCTCCGAGAGCCGCCCGGCGAGCATGCAGGTATTGCATTTCCGGGCTGCTGTCCGCAGGTTTGTAGAACTTCACCTGCTCGACGTCCTCGTCCGTGAGCGGCAGGCGGAAGCGGTCGCGAAACGCCTTGAGGTCGTCGAAGTCGAGTTTCTTTTGCTGATGCGTGGTCATGCGGCCCTGGCCCGACGTGCCCATGCCGAAGCCTTTCATCGTTTTCGCGAGAATCACCGTGGGCTGGCCACGATGCGCCAGCGCTTTCGCGTACGCCGCGTGCAGCTTGCGCACGTCATGGCCGCCGCGGCGCAGACGGTCGATGTCGTCATCGCTCAATTGAGCGGCGAGCGCGGCCAGTTCCGGGTTCTGGCCGAAGAAGCGTTCGCGGTTGTAGGCACCGTCGTTAGCGGAGAAGGTCTGGAACTGGCCGTCGACGGTGTGCGCGAATGCACGCAGCAAGGCGCCGGTTCGATCGCGCGAGAACAGCGCGTCCCAGTCCGACCCCCACACTACCTTGATAACGTTCCAGCCGGCGCCGATAAAGTGCGCTTCGAGTTCGTCGATGATTCGGCCATTACTGCGTACAGGACCGTCAAGCCGCTGCAAGTTGCAGTTGATGACGAATACGAGATTGTCGAGCCCTTCGCGCGCGGCCAGTGACAACGCGCCGGTCGATTCCGGCTCATCCATTTCGCCGTCGCCGAAGAAGCCCCACACCTTGCGACCATCCGTTTGCGCAAGGCCGCGATTGGCGAGGTAGCGCATGAAGCGCGCCTGGTAAATCGCGTTGATCGGACCGATGCCCATCGACCCGGTCGGAAACTGCCAGAAATCGGGCATCAACCACGGGTGCGGATACGAGCACAAGCCTGGGCCACCGATCTCGCGACGATAGTACTGCAGATTTTCTTCGGACAGGAAACCTTCAAGGTAAGCGCGCGCGTAGACGCCCGGCGACGAATGCGGCTGAAAATACACGAGATCGCCGGTACCCACCTCACCGCCCGGCGCCGAAGCGCGGAAGAAATGGTTGAAGCCGACCTCAAACAGATCCGCCGCCGATGCGTAGCTCGCGATATGACCGCCGAGTTCGCCGTATGCCTTGTTGGCGCGCACCACCATCGCGAGCGCGTTCCAGCGCAACGCCGCAGCAAGCCGTTCTTCGAGCTCGAGATTGCCGGGATAGCGCGGCTGTTGCTCGAAAGGAATCGTGTTCTGATACGGCGTGACATTGGTCCGCGTCGATTCGATGCCTAACGACAACGCATGCCCCGCAAGCTTATCGAACAGAAACTGCGCACGCTCCCGACCAACATGTGCAGCAACACCGCTTAGCGCTTCCAGCCATTCTGCGGTTTCTTGCGGATCCACGTCTTGGTGCTCCGTGCCCGCATTGTTCTGGTTATTCACCGACTGAAACTGCTGACTACCGCTGGATAAATCCGTCATGGCACTGCTCCGGGAAAGGTGCTTTCAATTCAAGGTCACATCCATCGATAGTACCGATTTGGGTGCAAAATAAGCATCTGAATTGCGTCTATCCACGAGATGCGATAGGCTATTTTTTCCAAATTTCAGCGTTGCTACGGAAAATTTCATCTATGAGCGACCAGCCCAAACGGCTAGACCGTATCGACATTGGCATCCTCAGCCAGCTGCAGCAGGATGCCCGCATTACAAACGCAGAGCTTGCCCGCTCGGTCAATCTCTCGGCAACGCCCTGCTTTAATCGCGTGCGCGCGCTGGAAAAGCTCGGCCTGTTCAAGCAGCACGTCACCCTGCTGAATCCGGAGCTGCTCGGGCTACGAATCAATGTGTTCATTCAGGTGAGGCTTGAAAAGCAGGTAGAGAGCGCTCTGTCGCGCTTCGAGCAGGCTATCGCTGAGCGCCCTGAGGTCATGGAGTGCTATCTGATGACGGGCGACGCGGACTATCTGTTACGGGTTGTGATGCCAGACATGCAAACGCTGGAACGCTTCATCGTCGACCATTTAACGAAGATTCCCGGAATCTCCAACATCCGCTCCAGCCTTGCTCTCAAGCAGGTGCAATACAAAACCGCGTTGCCGCTGCCGACGATAGGATTGACACTACCTGATCCCGACGGTGCTGTGACCGACTGGAGATAAAAAGATGCCGTGCCCCTAAGTACTCAGAGGTAGCAGATGCGATTGCTATCGATCGGCGAGAGTCTCACTCACACGCCTGAGTGTGAAAAATCGGTTGCTTAGGCTTGCTTCAATTTATCCATCGGATTACGATTCGTGCGATCCGATAGCACATGTGCAAGCCAGACCTCTATCAGTTCGTTGAGGACCGGCTACTGCGCTTCGGATCGTTGAGATACGTCGTCTGAAGTTGTCCAAGGAGTCTACAGCCTGCGCGAGTCGCAGGCTTTTTTTGCAAATTGAACCCTTTTGACCTTGTACGCGCTGAAAATGGGCAAGCCCGAGATAGCCCTGCAGCCAGTACGGGGAGGTAGTCATGTCAGAACACCAAACCGAACCCCGATGCGTATTCGACGACGAACAAGTTACCTGTTCGCAATGCGGAAATATTTACGTTGCAACTGGAAATTGCCTTCCTGGGACAACCCTACGTAATGCCGGAACGTGTATCAGCCGTTGCTATTGCCCAGTTTGCCGCCTGCCAGAAGTCGTAGTGCGCTGAGAACCACCCTGCCCATCTGTTTACGTTATGGAATCAAGTTGAGTTCAGATGAGCAGACACTGCGATCAATTTCGTGCCGCTGAGTACAGGGCGACATCGGTTCCTCTCCCGTGTCGCCAATCGATGCACGCTGGCGACAGCAACGACATAACGACATCGAACGGCACTTGCTAGTCGTGCCGTTCTCAGATAAAAGTTGCCGTGCCGAAAGCTTGAATGGGATAACAATATTAGAACTGCGGTTCATTCCGGGTTCTTCGACCGGTTTCGTATTTCGGCAACTGACTCAGTCGCCATTGCTCCCGGTTCAGAAGACTCGCATCGACCAGTCAACGGAATCGCCACGTCCTGCTTGCCGATGAAAGGACATGGCGCCCCTGGATATTCTTGTTGATCGTGGGAATCAGGAATTGTTCAACGCCTGGTCATCATGACCCGGATCGTGGAACTAGATAGCTTCAGACCGAACTGCTTACACATGTACATGTGTCGCGTACAACCGTGAGAATGAGATAAAAGATGGCTGATCGACCGTTCGCTCTTCGCTCCGTACATTTTCCGCCAGACATGGACGAAAGCTTGCGTCAACTCGCTCTGGAACTGAACCAACCGAAGGCTGCGGTAATACGCCTCTTCATCCGCTGCGGGCTTGATGCATTGAAACGCGAAGCCGGATCGGATCGACGTAAGACTGAACAATTCTTTCGAGACCGAGATACGTCTGAAAATCACGCCAAGACAGCTAGGAACGAGGCCTCTCTTGAAGGAGACCTTGTTCACGGCGGCGAGAAAAAAAAGGGAGTTCAACGGCCGAAGGACGGACATAAGGAGCTGCAGCTCAATATGCCTGCGCTATACAGCGGGTTTTATCCGGACCTGGAATATAGGCCGACATCCAGAGCCGACAGCCCTATTCCAAGTGTCCGTTTTTCGTCCGAGCCAGTCGAAATGGCAATCTCGGCAGCGGGTACTGCCTTACATAACGGAGACACGCAACTAGCTTTGGATTTAATTAGGCTTTCGATAAAACATGGGGCGAGCGAACTGTATAAACGCAAGGCGCTTGGTTTTCTCCGATTGATTGCAGAATCCGAACATCATGCCGGTCATCATGATGAAGCCCAAGCGCTGGATAGCGAAATCAATGCTGCACTAAACGAGCTGGAAGGGAAGGATTCCTCTGCGTTGGAGGATTGACGGAAAATAGCAAGACATTGACCTCGATACGACGAAGCGCCATTAGGCCATTCGAAATCGCCGAACTTCAGTTTCGAGCCACATCATACGATTTGATTAGCGTTTAAGAGAATAAGCAGCAAGGTCGTGGATAGATTGTCGAAGAGTTAACGACTCAAGACCGATGACGAGCACTGCATCGCCGGTTCGCTTGACGCACCCCCGCCGCGTCTTGAACATCGGAAACGAAAGCTATGACCTCATGCAGAGTAGCACCAGTGTAGCAACTCTTCCGGTCGTGCGAACAGCGTTCACAGCTGATCCCACTGGCGCCTCCGAATCAGCCCAATGTCATCCGTCGCACAGGAGAATCTACTTCGGGCTGCGCGTTCCTTGGACTCTCCTGCACAAACTACTGTCGCTCGAAAGAGGAACAACGAACACAGAAACTCACATGCTTGCCCACAACCGGCCCCACTCAATACCGGTGTCTCGCCCCGCCCAAAATTCAATCCGCTAGAACGTTTCTATTTCAACTTGAAAGAACTTTCTGGGCGGAACATCTCCTTGCCTCCAAACTAGTGCTTGACGGGGATAGGATAATGTTCTGATTCATGGTGCGGCCATGCACGCCGCCAGAATTCAGCGCGGACGACGGAAGATGATCTCGCCAATTATCATGCGGGTGTGGCACGGCGCGCCATATGCGCGTTCGCGACCCTTACCGCCTCCTCCGTTCGACCCCACAAGCCTGTAATCTGATCAATGATTTCCTGTCGGGCAGTACGCGGATGACCTGATTTCATTGTGGGCTGCGGGTCATACTCGAGCACGAGCTGGGTGAACTCAGCTGCTTCTTGCCCCTTGAGTTCCGCGATGACCTGGAGAGCAAAGTCGATGCCGGCGGTAACGCCGCCACCTGTAATGCGATTCCCATCGACGCAAACACGATCGTAGCTCGGCTCGATACCTAGGGCGATTAGCGGCTCATAGAACGGCCAGTAAGTAGCAGCACGATAGCCTTCGAGCAGTCCGGCCATCGCGAGGATTACAGACCCCGTGCACACAGCGGTCACATACTTTGCAGTTGCCCCGGCGCGGGCAAGGAAGTCCAATATTTCCTGGTCCTTCATGATTTCAGGCGTACCTCCGCCACCGGGCACAAACAGCACATCCAAATTGTCTGGCACTTGATCCAGTGTAATCGTCGGGTTCATCGTGACCCCCATGTCCGTCGGAACGGGCTCTAACGTCTTCCAGATGAGATGCGTATTACTATGCAAGCCGAATGCGGTCTGAGGGCCTGCAAGATCCTGCAGGGTGAAGCCCGGAAACAGTAGCATGCCAATTTGCAATGGTCGGTCTTCGATTTCGCTAGTCATAATGTCGGTCACAACGGTTTCATATTTGATGAAGATCTTCATCATAAATCTTTTCCGCGTTCGACGAGACTGGCAGAAACGACAAATAATGGTAGATTACTGCCACCACGACGATACGGCGAATTTCAGACAAACCAGGGAACAGAACACATCGGCGATGCGCCACGCGTCCTCACTAAACGAGTTTGCACACTCGACAAAGTACGTCGCCGAAAAATCGAGCGACCAGGCGGTTTTCTGTACGTTGCCTTCCGCTTCGAAATCGCCTCGCGCATTGATACACCTTAGAAACGCACGACCTGGCGATGCAGTTGCGCTACCGCGCGATGCCGCTATCGGACACATAATCGTCGGAAGCAGCCATCAGGGGGCCCAGAATTCCTACAAGCAGCTTGTCAGCCATCTTCGTCATCGACCTGTACACGCAATGAGTTGCGTCGATCCTCAAACGACTAGATTCCTGTCAGACGAGATAGGCCGGACGTTTCACTTTCTTCGACTTAAGTTCGCGACACTGCAGGATTAATCACCGAAACAATCACATCACGCACCCATTGATGTGAAGGATCAAGATGTGAGCGTTCATGCCACAACATCACCATCTCATACCCCGGTATCTCGACCGGCGGCGCTATCGACTGTAAGCCTGGCATCCTTGTCACTAACCGAGCGGGAAGCATCGCAACGAGATCCGTACTCGACAGTACATCTCTGACAAAAGTGAAGTGTGGAACCGAGAGCACGACCCGCCTTTCCAATTTAACTTGGGCCAACGCTGCATCGGTGACGCCTGAAAAGCCGCCTCCATCGGGTGACACAATCACATGCTCCAGCTTGCAGAATTGCGTTACCGACATCCGCTTATTAAGACGTGGATGACCGCGCCTACCGACCAGCACGTACTCCTCCATGAACAACGTTTTTCGCCTCAGTCCACTGGGAGCTTCGTCAGCACTATGGAATGCCACATCAATCTCTCCGAGTTCACACTGCCTTCCGATTGATCGAGGTGCGAGTTGGACAATGGCTAGTCGACTATCGGGTGCCAGCTGGCGCAGTGTAGGGAGTACCGGAAGCAGAACGGTAGACTCACTATAGTCTGTCGCAGCAATCTTCCAGGTAACGCGGGCCATCGAGGGGTCGAAAGGTTGCACAGGAGAGACAACCTCAGAAAGAGCCTGGAGTGCGTGGGCAAGCGGCTCCAGCAGAGATTGGGCTCGTGCCGTCGGCTGCATCCCCCGTGGTCCCGGCAACAGCAGTGGATCCTTCAATATTTCTCTCAGCTTAGCCAACTGAACGCTGACGGACGGCTGAGAAAGATGTAGGCGTTCTGCGGCGCGAGTGACGTTGAGCTCAGACAGCAGAACAGCAAGCGTACGAAGAAGGTTGAGATCAAGTTTTCGCAAATTGTCCATAACTATACCAGGCATTTCATAAATTCATTTTCAATATGCCAGCTCGGCGATTAACCTTAGCGCTTTCTACCGAAGAGCTGAAAGATGAAAGTCCTTATCGTTTATGCGCACCCAGAACCGCAGTCCTTGAATAGTGCGCTGCGTGATGTCGCCGTTCATGAACTCGAGGCACAAGGTCACGAGGTTCAAGTGTCCGATCTTTGTGCCATGAACTGGAAATCGGAAGTGAGTCATGCCGATTTCCCTCTGTTGGATAAACAGACACGACTGCAAGTTTCAAATGCCTCGAAAGCGGGATTCAACGCGAACGCACTGACAAAAGATGTCCAGACTGAGCAAGAGAAACTTCTTTGGGCAGACACCTTGATTTTGCAATTCCCTCTCTGGTGGTTCACGATGCCGGCAATCCTCAAGGGCTGGGTCGACCGGGTGTATTCCTGTGGCTTTGCACACGGTATCGGTGATCACAGCGACAAACGCTGGGGCGATCGCTATGGAGAGGGAAAATTTGAGGGGAAGCGCGCGATGCTCATCGTGACCACGGGTGGCTGGGAGGAGCACTATTCGCTGCGCGGGATCAATGGTCCAATCGACGATCTTCTCTTTCCTATCAATCATGGCATCCTGTTCTACCCGGGCTACACCGTACTTCCGTCGTTTGTAGCCTATAAGACTGACCGTCTCGACGAAGCCGGTTTCAGCACGCTGGAGAAGCGACTACGCCAGCGGATGCAAACGATCGACACCACGCCCCCGATCCCATATCGACGGCAGAACTTCGGTGACTACCTAATCCCGACGATGCAACTGCGCCCCGAACTCTGCTTACCCAGCGCAACTGGCTTTTCTATCCATCAGGAATAGACGACCGAAGGATTCGCGCGCAAGCACAGCCAGAAAGGCGAAGCTTAATCCAAATCAACGAAGGCAGCACGTGTGGTTCGAAGCTCCAAGAGTTGGCGAGCAGATACGAGATTTCGCCAATTGTTCGTCTTATTCGACATGTGTTTTCGAGAAGCACACTATATTGCAAGTCGAATATTAGGTACCATCGCACCATCAATGGTCAGCATCACGGTGCCTTGATGGGTTGTCGACGTGTCGGAATCCGCGTCGGTATTTGGCGGCACGAAGGTGCAATTCTCCTACCCTGCCCTTCTTAAGTCGCGGCGCACGGCCCCTGTCGTGCGCCTTTTTTTCGTGACGATAGCTGCGAAGAGGTTGTCTCTGTTATAGCAACGAATTCACGTATGGATTTTGGGTCTACATTTTTTTAATACGAGTTCGCCAGTTTCGATCAGCTCTTTTTCCACATGGAATACCGTAGTTAAAAAATAAAAAGAGCTCGTACGACATACCGGAGGTTGCATCCAAGCATCTTGGATGCAACATGATTCGAAATTGACGTGCTAGTGACGCATCGAGCAACAGCGCTAACCTAGATCGCGGTATTGCCTCGTGAGCGATGTCGCAAGACCTTGGTGATTTCGGCGACCGACCCACCATGGCGAATCACCGCCGTCGCCGGACCGAGAAGAAATAGATGCGCTGCGGCATGCGGGGGGAATCCGCCTCGCGCAACCGCCAGACTGACGTATCGAGCGCAACTATCAAGACCCGAAACAGGATTTCGGTCTCGCCCATCACAAGGGACGAGGCTGACGTACTTTCTCTACGCCCCCCTGACTATCGCTGCATATGGATTTCTGATGACACAGCGCCTCAGGATGCGCTCCGAAGGGCGCAATAAAAAGCTTCCTCGAACGCGCGCTACCTGCTCTTCCCCGGATTACGTCCCTGGCGGCAGGCCAGCACGCTCAACGCCACACTTCTAATCGATGGAACTCATCGTGTACGGCGATAGACTGCGTAACAAACAGTGCACCAACACGCGATTGGTAGCATTCCTTTCAATACACAAGTACATTGCTTGCATCAAATTATCGGACAAATTTCCGTCGATAACGGATAAACAATCGCGCTCTTGGTATCCAGACGTGACGCTTGATCCGCTGACGTGACCAAAGCATGTGCACGCGCGATTCACAGAAATATCAAAAGCTCATGTTGCTATCAGTTGCACGCACTCTCGCGGGGGAATGGTTGGGGGCCGACTCGGAAACCGCACGCCATTCCACACCATCACGACGATACAAGCCGAAACGCCGAGATAGCTTGCGTCAGTTGCCGCCCCTGCTCTTCAAGCGAACGAGATGCAGCTGCGGATTCTTCCACAAGCGCTGCATTCTGCTGCGTGACATGATCCATCTGCGCGACCGCATTGTTAACCTGTTCAATTCCAGCATGCTGTTGTTCTGAAGCCGCCGATATCTCGCCCATCAAATCGGCTACGCGTTTCGTAGACTCGACAACCTCATCAATGGTGGCGCCGGCTTCATCTACGAGCTTCGATCCCTCGCTAACTTTCCCCACTGACTGATCAATGAGATCCTTGATTTCCTTTGCAGCGCTGGCGCTGCGCTGAGCGAGGTTACGGACTTCTGAGGCAACAACTGCAAAGCCACGCCCCTGCTCACCCGCCCGCGCTGCTTCTACTGCAGCATTTAACGCCAGAATGTTAGTTTGGAAGGCGATACCGTCTATGACGCCGGTAATCTGTTCAACTCTCGTGGATGTGCTAGAAATGTCCCGCATGGTCTCAATGACGCGCCTGACGACTTTACCGCCTCGTGCGGCAATTTCCGACGCATTCACTGCCAACGAGTTGCCTTGACGGGCATTGTCTGTATTGTGTCTCACCGTCGCTGTAAGTTCCTCCATACTCGCAGCCGTCTCTTCTAATGATGCAGCCTGCTGCTCGGTTCGCGATGAAAGATCCATGTTGCCGGCCGCGATCTCGTTGGCTCCAGTCGAGATTGACTCCGCCGCGCGATGTATCTGACGAACCGTTCCGGAAAGCTGTTGCTGCATTTTATCCATTGCGTAGAGCAAACTTCCCTTGTCATTTTTGCCCAGCTCAAACGTCGCTGTCAGGTCACCAGACGCAATTTGCTCGCAAAGATTCGCAGCGTAGTCAGGTTCACCGCCAAGGCTCGTCTTGATACTTCGGATCAGCCAGAGCATGCCCAGCGTTATAGCGAGGCCAATCAGGCCAACCAGGACCAGGTTTCGGAAGAGGGCTTCCCGGAACGCCACATCGATATCGTCAATGTAGACCCCCGTGAATAGGTGCCAGTCCCAACCCGGGAACGTATCGCTATAGCTCAGCTTTGGGACGGGAGCATCGTCTCCATGTTTTGGCCAAACGTAGGTGCTGAAATGGCTGCCGCCTGTTGAAGAACTCTTGATAATTTCGACGGCGATATGGGTCCCACGCGGATCGACCAAATCAGTTTGGTTCATCGACTCAAGCTCTGGCTTCGGTGGAACGAGTATCGCAACTGCCGAAGAATCGTAAATGCCGAAGTATCCACTGTGATCGGGGCCGTATCGCAGTCCACGCAGCGTCGCGATCGCGAGCCGTTTCGCTTCGTCAAGTGGCAGTTCGTTTGCGGCCGCCCTCTTCTGGTAGTAAGCGACGACTCCCATTGCAATCTGCGTCTGCTGTGCTAGCGTCCCTTTTCTATCGTCCAGCATCGACGTACGTGTCATGATCGCATTCGCTACGACCATAAGAAGAAGAGAGATCCAAAGCAAACCTACGATACTCCACGCCTTCCAGCTCAACGACATTTGCTTCATGGTTTAAAGACCCCGTGGTTCAAGCTATTAAAATTGCAAAGAGGCAGCTCGCTGCTACTCAACCCTCAGGTGTTAACGGACGATAAAGACAACTCTGAAGCCGGCTTTTCATTTCAACACAGTCAATAGAAAAGGCGTTGTCGAGTCTTTTAATCAAAAAGCGACCTGATTAGCCTGCATCGCCATGCACGTCACCCTGAAAAGCGCATCACATATGGTCGTTGTCTCGTAGATTGTGCGTGCCCGCAATCACCGAATTCTGAAGTCTTTCCACGCCACGTAATGCATTCGGGCGATTGGCGAGCGCATGCTGCTGGCCGCACAAATAGCTACATAGCAACGCCACTTCACCAAGGGACCTAATGTCGACCTGTCATTGGCCGCGCGTGCGTCACCTTGGAATTGAGCGCTTTTTCGAATCATCGCCATTCGCCAAGCAGTCGCCCATAGATCTCCGTGCATTGCAGTATTCGCTCGACACTTACCCACTCGTCAGTCTGATGTGCACACGAAGGTTCACCGGGTCCAATTATTGCGGTAGGCACATCGCCGAACAGTCCCCGAAGAACGGGCCCATCACTGAAGTACGCGACGGTCGTTTGATTCGCCGTGCTACCGGTGACATCGGAAGCGACGTCGCTGACCTGGCGCAGCCAGGCGTTGTCCATTGCGTTCAGCAGCGGCGGAACGTCAACGCGCGCACGTAGAGCGACCTTGCTTCCGAGATAGACACCAAGATCTTCCAGGAGCACAGCATGGTCCAGGCCGCCGACCGTCCGGACATCGATCGAAAACGAGGCGCGGTCCGGAACGGAGTTGACGTTGAGGCCACCCGAGATCGTGCCGACGTTAAAGCTCGGCTTGCCGAGCAGGGGATCGTCGGACGTCCGGAAGTCGAATGAACGCAGTCGCTGCACAGCATCTGCAGCGTGATAGATCGCGTTTTCCCCCAATTCCGGCATCGCACCGTGCGCCGTCTTACCGAGACTTTGTGCGTCTATCCAGAGTGCACCCTTATGACCAATCGCGCATTGGTTGGCGGTTGGTTCTCCGACAATCATCGCGCCGACCCGGTGCGCCGACCAGTCCAGTTCAGCAAGTCGCTTTGCACCGTCGCAACCTGTTTCTTCGCCTGCGGTCAGGACCAGCAGCACTCGAGGAAGTGCGTCGTGACGAACGCGGTACTGCTCAAGCGCGGCAATGAACGCTGCGATCCCGCTTTTCATATCCGAAGAACCTCTCCCAAACAGTCGGTCGCCTTCGATGTGCCCGCTTGTCGGACTGCCGCTCCAAGAGGCAGCGCCGAACGGTACCGTGTCGAGATGTCCAGTGAAACAGAGTCGCGGACCGGACTCTGCGGAATCGTAAGCGATCAGGTTGGCTCGCCCGGGCTCGAATTGGTGGAGAATCGTTCGTAACCCAAGTGAATCCAGCAGCAACTGAAGAGAACGCGCGAGTTCCAGTTCGTCGCCCGGAGGATTGACTGTTTGCGCCTGTACCATCAGCTGAGTCAGGCGGATCGGGTCAAAGGTATCAATTTTCATGCTTCACTCTCAACTTGAGATATTGGACGGGCCGATGGATGCGAGACGTTCTACGTCAAGGCTGGTCGCCCTTTTTGTCCCAGCATCGGATAGACTATGTATGAAATCGTTTGTCGACAGGCCCTTGCCGTCGGCTTTGCGCGTCTGCGTCACCATGTCATTACCAGAGAGGATTCCGTGCTTGACTTCGCCATTGACCTCGAAAGGATCGCCGTATCGGAAGGCAAGACCGATGCCATTCGGCGCAGGATAGAGCGCGCGATCATCGAAGAACGTCTCAAACCGGGAGACACGCTTCCGACGGTGCGAGCCCTTGCTGACGATCTCGGCATCAATAAGAACACTGTGGCGGCTGCTTACCGGCAGCTTCGAGAAAGTGGGCTCATATCGGCGGAGGGGCGCAAGGGATCGGCAGTCGCACGGCATGCATTGCTTGCGGCTTCGCGCGAGATAGACGCCGGCGCGATGCAGACAATGGCGGTGCGGGACGGAAATCCGGATCCGTTGTTCCTGCCGGATGAAGGCGAGATCCGTGACGCGCTGGGCCGTATCAGCGTTGCGCATCATCTGTATGGCGAGCAACGCAACGACGTTGGCTTCGTTGAATGGGCGCACGCCCAGTTTGTCGACGACAGGATCGATGCGCGCAGCGGCATTTTCGTTTCCGTTGGCGCGCTTGATGCGATCGAGCGAGCGCTCACCGTGGCGAGGCTGCATCCAGGTGACTCCGTTGCAGTTGAGGACCCTGGGTACATGAGTGTGCACGGCCTGGTGCGTGCGATGCAACTTGAGCCTATCTCGCTTGACATCGACGACGACGGGGTGACGCCGACCAGTCTCCGCAAAGCGATCAAGGCCGGCGCAAAGGCGGTAATTGTCACGAGCCGCAGCCACAATCCATCCGGTATCGTGACCTCGCGCTCGCGTGCCGCCGATCTGAAAAAGTTGATCGGAGATGGCGGCGACGTGCTGTTCATAGATGACGATCATACGAACGTGTTGCGACTTGCGGGGTATAACCCTTGGCATATGGGTGCTCGAAGGTGGCTCACTATCCGCTCCCTCTCCAAAGCGCTTGGCCCGGACTTTCGCGTTGCCTATTCGACGGGCGACGCGCAGACGATTCATCAACTCGAACAAAGACAGGGCCTCGGAATGGGATGGGTTAGCAACCTGCTACAACGCCTCGTGCGGGAACTGCTCGGGACATCTTCCGTGCAGCGCAAGATCGCCGCTGCAGGAGACGCCTACCGCGAGCGTCATCATTTGCTGACCACGGCACTTAAAAAGCGTGGCTTCGACGTGCGTACCGGAGCCGGGCTGAACGTATGGATCCCGGTTTCCAATGAACACGAAGTCACGCCGAGGCTCTTCGAAGCGGGCTGGCTTGTGCGTTCCGGGCGTGACTTCTGTTTTGGAGAACCGAGCGGGATTCGCGTGACGGCCGCCCGGATGACAACCTCGACGATCTTGGGGTTCGCTGACGCGCTAGCGAAGGCACACAAGGACGCGTCAACAACCTTGATTGCCTGATACAAGGGCGTCTGCGGGTACAAATCCGGGAGCGCCCTGCCCCTTAGTGATCCATGGCTTTCGCCACTCCAATACCGCTGTCCCGGCGAAAGATGAGCGCCTGCCACGCCGCATCTGTTTCGCGGCGGTGACCAAACAACGAGCCGATCACCAACAGCAGGAAACCGAGCGGAACTGATACGATCGCCGGATTACGCAAAGGTATCAGCGGCTTCTCCAGTCCGACAATGCTGGTCGTACGTGAGCCAAGAGAGTCAAGCGTCGACTGTGCGGTTGCGCGATCAGCAAGCGCTGGCCCACGTTGTCTGGCAACATCATTTCGGCCTGCTGCAGTCGAGACATCCATGGAGTCCAGTTGCGCGAGGCGCGCGTTCGCGCTCGCCAGCGCCTGTGTCGCTTGCGCTCGTGTAGTCAATGGATACTGCATGTTGGGCGAAACCAGCACGAACAGAATCGTCGCCACTACGCCTCCTATCACGCCAAAGATTACGCCGCGTGTGTTGCAGCGCTTCCAGTAGAGCGTCGCGAGCAGCGCGGGAAGATTGGCGGACGCTGCTACGGCGTAAGCCAGCCCCACCAGATGGGCAACATTCTGGCCCTTGGCAAGCAAGGCCGCACTCGTCGCGACAATTGCGACAAATATCGACGCCACTTTGCCCGCCATCAATTGTTCGTTATCCGAAGCTATTCCACCCCTGATTGCACCTACGTACACGTCGTGCGCCAGCGATGATGCGGCGGCGAGCGTCAGACCGGCGACTACTGCGACGATGGTCGCGAACGCAATCGCCGCGACGATGCCGACCAGTACGTTGCCCCAGAGGGATGCGCTTCCGCCCCCGAGATGCTGCGCAAGCAGCAAGGCTGCAAGATTGCCTCCCTTGTCGGCAGCCGCGATCTTCGCAGAACCGACGTAGTAAGCCGCCGCGAAGCCGATGACGATGATCAGAAGATGGCAGCCCCCGATCCACAGCATGCCCCACAGCACCGAGCGCCGGGCGGTCTGAGCGTTTTTTACTGAAAAAAAGCGCATCATGATGTGCGGCATCGCGGCGGTACCCAGGACGAGAGCGAGACCCAAGGACAACAGTTCAACCGGATCCTTCAGATATAGCCCCGGCTCGAAGAACGATTGCGTGATCAGCGCTTTGGACTCAACTGGCGGCGATCCAATTGTCAGTATCCATTCGCGCAATTCAGGGCGATGAGAGAGCGCTTCCAGTAACGCCGTGACGCTGAAACCGAATGGTGCAAGTGCGAGTATGGTAAGTAGGCTGCACATACTCAACAGCAAGACCGCCTTGATGATCTGCACCCAGGTGGTCGCCCGCATTCCACCGAATGTGACATAGACGAGCATAAGCGCGCCAACGACGATCACAGAGATCTGATACGGAATGCCGAGCAATGCGTAGAGCAACACGGCGCCGCCCACAATCTGCGGCACCATGTAAGAGATCGCTACGATGACGCTCGAAAGGGCTGCCAGTGATTTTGATATCCGGAAATCGTGGCGGTAGGAGAGGACGTCGCCGAAGGTAAAACGTCCAAGGTTTCGACACGGTTCCGCGACCAGCAGGAGGACAGGGATGAATGCGGTGAAAAAGCCAACTAGGTAGATTATGCCGTCGAAACCGTAGAGCCCAACGAGGCCCGATACGCCGAGAAAGGCTGCGGCGGAAAGATAGTCGCCGGCAATCGCAAGGCCGTTTTTCGGTCCAGAGATACCACCGCCCGCTGTGTAGAACTCGCTAGCGCTACTGCCTCGCCTCGAATTAATCCATGTGATTACCAACGTGAGTGCGATGACAACGGCAAACGCAGCAAACGCATTGGGGCGCGACGATTCCGGCACGACACCCGCAGCGGATGCAAAGCTCGGAAAACACAACATGACCGTTGAAACGATGACCGGCAACACGGCGCAATGCTGCAACTGCATGACGGAGGCTCGATGCTCGAGGTGTTTCATTCCGTTGCTCCTGCGGTCAGCACCGTAGCGATTCGTTCATCAATGACGCGCATGCGGCGAGCGTAGTAAATGGCGACCACAGCGCCGAAAAGATACTGAGACAAAGTGAACACCATCCCGAGGTTGACTACGCTGATGACTGGCGTGGCTAGTACGGAACGAAACCAGCCGGCACAAACTTGTAGCGCCAGGTAATAAGCAAAAAACAGTACGGTAAGCCCGATGCGCAGACGATTCTTAGTCGCCACACACGCCGCAAACGAGTCAGCTGTCGCATTGGGCCAGACGGTGGCCGCAAGAATAACTTCAGGTTGGTTCGTTGAGTTGCACATTCCTCTCCTCCATTGAGCGAACTTCATCAAGTTATGTACTAGTACAATAATATTTATGTACCAATAAATGTAGGCTCATCGTTTTGATTGGTCAAATGGAAAAATATTGGTATTAACCCACCCAGGATGTCTGGATGCATGGTGGCGAGCGGGCCGCGCCCGGAGGAAAACTGTAAGAACGGCAGTACCGCGCAAGCGACGGATGTACCGATGATGGACGCAGAATCAATCACGTGGTCTTGAATGCCCCCAACGACCGCGGTCCGCTCGAAGATGTATTCGCGTCGAGACGATAGAGATCAAGTGCATAGATTTCGAGTACGTACCGGTGTAGCAATGCGTCATTCCATGGCACACATGGTCCGTCGCGGCCGTAATAGCGAGCCGACATTTCGACATCCCCGCTGAACCACGTTGTATCGTCGTTGATACGGTGGCGGGACCGTCTGGAGCATGAGGGCCCGACTTTCTACGTGGCGTGATTCCTTTGCCGCGTCGAACCTTCCTTATCTCTCGAACAAATGCGTCGATATCGATCTGGAGCCAGTGATAGAAATGGACGCGGGGAAGGGATGCATCCGCCTCGCCCCCTCTTGATTGACGTCAGCCGCCCGACTCGGGACATCCCGGTCGTGACAGACGATGGCGAAGGATCGCGTGCCGCCAGGCACCCCGGACCATGCGAGACTCGGGTTACGAATGTCACCGAGATTCATACACTCGTGAGGATGGGATGTAGTGAAGGGGAACGTATCAGGAATGACGCCGCCGTTTGGAAAGCTGTTGCTTTCAATCTCATATCCTGCTCCGTTAAAGTCAGGAATTCGATAATGACGGCGGTGCACAGTCGGAGCAACAACGGTCCCAACGTGCGACCGCCCTCGGTGATGCATCAAGCAGTGGGTTGCCGCGCCGCTTGATAAGCTGCAGCACTGGCTAGACGCTTTTCAGTAATGGCGCGGGCGCGCTCAGTTACTGTTTTCAGCACTGCCGGCGGCGCAGACGCCGGAGATCCCGCCTGGAACGGCGGTTTCGGATCGTAAGCCATGTAGAGCTGCAACTCCTGCGCAACTGTCTCGCCTCGCAGCAGTGAAACAACAATGAGCGAGCCGTCGATTCCCGACGTAACACCGCCGGCACTCACGAACTTCCCGTCGATGACAACACGCTCATCGCTAGGCGTTGCACCGAAGTATGGCAGCACACCCATCGCGGTCCAGTGCGTCGTCGCACGACGTCCTTCAAGCAGCCCCGCAGCGCCACAAAGCAGTGCCCCGGTGCAGACGGAATATACGTACCGGGCATGTTCGGCCTGTCGGCGAATAAATCCAAGCACCTCCTCGTCCTTCATCAGCTCTTCCTGGCCGTATCCACCGGGTACGAGCAGAACGTCGAGTTGTGGCGCCTCCTCAAACGTCGTATCGGCCAGCAGACGCAAGCCCATGAGATCGCGGACTGGCTCCTTGTTTTTCCACAGCGTCATGAATGACGAGTTTGGCGTGCGTGCCAGCGCTTCAAATGGGCCGGTGAAATCGCATTGATCCATGCCCGGGAAGATGATCCCGCCAATCTTCAGATGTTGCTCCAGAGGAATACTCAATTTACATCTCCTTTGTACTGGTACAAAATTGTTGTCATACAGGTACAAATATACGCTTGAGAAAAGCGCTGTCAACTGTCGATTGCAACAAGTTTTTCAATTTCCATAGGGCCGCGCCCGCTATTCGATGAGACATGCTTGTCGAAGAGGAATTGGTGATGTACGGTCGCGCTGTTCAATTCGTTCAGCACGGGAGAGATCGTCTTTCGCGACGACGCCGACGGAGCAACCGCCCCGGAAACTCTCAGGCAAAAGGACCGCGCAAAAGGAACATCTGGAGAGCGGCGCAATGCGCCCACCGAAGGGGAGTCCGGTTTTGTTCCGATATTTACCGGCGCAGCGGGCGAAACTCTCAGGTAACAGGGACAGATGGGGCATCGGTGCCGGTTCGATGCACAACAGCCGGCGGTGCTCAATAAAAAACTGGATCTGAACATGTCACGAATCGCCATTATCGGTGCCGGCACTACCGGCGTCACGACCGCCTACGCGCTCGCACAACGCGGGCACCTTGTCACCGTATTCGAGCGACATCGCTATGCGGCAATGGAGACGTCCTTTGCGAATGGGGGGCAGCTATCAGTTAGCAATGCGGAAGTCTGGAACAACCATGCGACAGTATTAAAGGGTCTGCGCTGGATGTTTACGCGTGACGCACCGTTGTTGCTCAATCCACGCCCGAGCTGGCACAAGTACAGTTGGATCGGAGAGTTTCTCCGGCAGATCCCGAATTACCGTGCGAATACGATCGAGACGGTGCGTCTCGCAATCGCCGCGCGCGAACACCTGTTCGGCATCGCCGACAGGGAAGGCATCGCATTCGATCACGAGACGCGCGGCATCCTCCATTTCTACGCAACTCGTGGTGAGCACAATGCTGCGACGCGGATAAATGAACTGCTGCGCGCGGGCGGCCTTGATCGCCGCCCGGTCACGCCAGACGAAATCCGTGTGATCGAACCCGCACTCAACGGTGACTTCTACGGGGGATTCTTCACGGAGTCCGATTCGACAGGTGATATCCACAAATTCACGCGCGGCTTGTCGGCAGCGTGCGAGCGCCAAGGCGTCGAGTTCCGCTACGACGCCCCAGTCCGGTCGATTGGTTCAGTGGGTCCCAAGCGGCCATGAGTTGTTTGATAACGTAGTTGTATGTGCGGGCGTCGGCAGCAGACAATTCGCATCGATGGTCGGCGATCACGTCAACGTATATCCGGTGAAGGGCTATTCCATCACGGTGAACCTTGATGACGAAATAAGTCGGAATAGCGCACCGTGGGTCAGCCTACTCGACGATCGCGCCAAGATCATCACAAGTCGCCTTGGCCTGGATCGTTTCCGAGTTGCGGGCACTGCCGAGTTTAACGGTTTTAACCGCGACATCCGCTCCGATCGCGTCGAACCGCTGATTAACTGGGTACGGCGTCATTTCCCGAATGTATCGACCGCGCGCGTCATCCATTGGGCTGGCTTACGTCCGATGTTACCAAGCATGTTGCCACGTGTCGGACGGGGGAAGCGACCGGGCGTCTTCTATAACACTGGACACGGTCACCTTGGCTGGACATTGTCAGCAGCGACTGCGGAAGGCGTTGCTCACGCGATCGGCATGGGGTCTTGATTGACGGAACCTGTTGTCCGCGGGCTTAAGGCGGAGATGGCCTGCGGGGCATCTGGGACATACTCAAGCAACGGATCAGCACCGTTAGTTTGAACGTGCACAAATCTGCTCATGCAGATTGTCTTCGCAGGGCAAATGGTCGCCCCTGCTGAGGGGGGCGGCGCGAACGCCGCCTCCAAAGGTGCCTTTCGCACTCCGGCGCGGCGAGCCGCCCCGCGTGGCGAGCCAGCGCTCGCGCACCACACCTCTGTACGCTGCATGAACGCTGCGCCAGGCAGCCACACGTGAGTCTCCGCTTTTCCTTGCAGGTAGCGCGATGACGTGATGGCCGCCTCGCACGGGAACACGGATAGTCGTGCCCGCATGTGGCAGGCGTGCAGTCAACTTCTGTCCGCGGCGGGCATTCACACCAGCCGCCGCGGCATGCACACACCAGCCGCGTCGCGATGCGTACTTCACTGCACCGATGGTCGACGTCCACGCTGGATTAATATTTTGCGTAGAGCAGCCCGGAGAGCATACATTCGCCCTTCGGGCTGAGTTGCGTCATCGCCTTCTTCTTCTCGGTGAAGTCGAGGGCTTCGGCGACCACGGGTTTGCGCGTCTTGCTGGCCCATGCAATGGCTTGCGTCAGTGCGTCCGACAGCACCGCGTTGCCCTGAGCTGGCTTCTTAGCGCAACAGAGGCAATCGTTGTACCGGCTCGGATTGTCTGGACACGTTTTGTAACTCAGGCGGCCTCTTTCAGGGTGGCTGCCTGACGGGCTTCATGGGGTGACATGAAGCCCAGTTTTTCGAGACGCCAGTGGCGATTGTAACGATCCTTGAACTCGACGACCGCAGCCCGGACTTCCTCAAGATTCCTGAAGATGCGACCGTGAATGGCCTGCTCCTTCAGCGTCCGGTTGAAGCGCTCGGCGACGCCATTCGTTTGTGGCTCGGCAACGAAGGCGAAGCTCGGCGTGACGCCCCAGAACCTGACCTGATTCAGGAAGTCATCGGCCGTGTATTGCGAACCGTGATCCATGCGCAGCGTCAGGCCCCGACCGACCTCGGCACCCGTGCCGCCGAATTCGCCCAGCAGTCCCTGTGCGATCGGCTGCAAGGCGGCGAACCAGTTGCCCGTCTTGACCGCATGGATGCCGACGCAGCAGGCGTCGCAATGATCAACCGCCGAGAACACCCAGACCCACCCATCATCCACGGTCTCGATGCGCACGCCGTCGGTGCCCCACATTTCGTTCGGGCGGCTCGTCGTGATTGTGCCGTCGTGCTGGGCAGACTTGCCCTGCGGGCGCCGATGTGGCGACAGCAAGGCGTTCTCCCGCATCAGACGCAGCACACGGGTGCGGGAGATGCGGATGTCGCGCAGGATACGCAGCCGCGCCCATACCTTGCGATGTCCTTCGCCGGTAAAGGGCGAGGCGGCAAGATCGGCCCGGATGGCCTCCAGAAGGGCGGCATCCGGCATCTCTGGTTTCGGACCGCGCCGCTGTGCCACGAGTGGCACCACGTTGCCCGACTCGCGCGCACGACCGGCATAGATCGTCGAACGCGGAAATCCGAGCACCCGGCAGACCCGCTGCAGCCCATAAGGCTTGCCGGTGCCAGTGGAGGTCGCGCGGCTCATTTCGACGACCTCCGGTTGCCTAAAGGGTGTCGGGCCTGCCTTTCCTTGCGCAGGATCTCGACTTCCATGACCAGTTCGCCAATGCGCCGGGTGGCCTCGCCAAGCTTTGCCTCCAGCGGATCGTTCTCGCGCTCCTTGAGGCCCGCATCCATACCGGCCAGGGCACGCTCGCGCCATTCCTCGAGCCTGTAGATCGGCACCGATACCTCGCGCGAAATGGTATCCACTGGCTCGCCGCGCAACAGGCGCAGGACGACTTCCTTCTTCCGGTTGGCCGACCACCGCTTCACTTCGGCGCCCGCGCCGGGGGCGCCTCCAGTCGCGCTACGCGCTCCTTCCACCGCCCCCGGCACAACCTCACCAACATTCGACTTATTCAGCATCTTCAACTCCGTTTCCAGACACAGGCTTTACCCCAAATTCGTGTCCAGAAAAATCGGAGGCGGTTCAACAGAGGCAATCGTCCCGTGTGCAGCAGGTTACCGAGCGCGTCGGTCTCCGTCACCGCCAGGTGGTCGACGTTGAAGTCATCGCCGACGGCGCCGTACATCACGTCGAGTGTCGTCTTCGGCGCTGGCTTGCGATCGAACGACACGAATGCGCGCCAGCCGCGCTCATCACGGTGCAGCCGCCAGCCCAATGAAGTGCCTGCGTTGAGCGCCGCCTCGAGCGCTGCCCGGTCGTAGTCAAATGTGATCTGGTGGATGACCAGAGACGCCCTGTCGTCGGGCAGGCGCAACCGATCCGGAATACAGATCTTCAACGAGTACGTCCTATCAGCATTTCCGTGCAACTGGCACAGCTGATTGCCGGCCGTCTCGTCCTTTGAACCGACGAAGAATATCTGATGCGAACAGCTCGACTGCCATTGCCGCAACCACGCTTCGCGACTGCCGAAGCCAGTCAGTTCAAGGTGATGCTGCTGCCTGAAGAGCTTGCGGCTGCCAAAGCAGATGCCGGGCACGTTGCCCGCGAGCCGGCACTCGACCCTGACCAGTCGGACCGTCAACTTCGACAGCCGCAGGGCGTTCTGGTGTGTGGTGAGGCGCAACTTCGCTTTGCGCTGCGGCAACATGCGCAGCCGGTCTTCTGCCAGCGCTTCGAGCGCTGATACGGCGCACAGTCAACTGCTTCTCCAACTGGCGGATACCGTTGCGCAGGCTCTTTCGCTCGGCAACGAGCAACTTACGCATGCCGTCGATGAGGCCCTGCAGTTCGATCGCCATTGCGTTGAACACGCGGGCCGCGACGCGCGCGAACAGCCTGCGTTTCATCGAACCGTACAGGGCGGCCATCCGGTCCAGCAGCCCTGAGTCGGTCTCCGACTCAGGGGAGAGGCAGCGCTAACGCAGGCCTCTTAACGCACTTAGGTTCGCAGGGAAAGCTTAGTCGGTGTTCAACGAGACAGAGCTTTCGGAATCGTTTGATGTTCGTACCGATGTGCGCTGAGCTCTCATCCAGAAAAGCGTTAGAGCAGCTGCGACAATCAGCAACGGCACGTTCACCAGATTGAGGTCTACCCATCCGAAGTGCTCTAGGATGGGACCTGCAACAAGCGATGCCGCTGCAGTGAAAACGTTCCGGATGAGTTCCGCGACACCCTGCACCTTCGCGCGCTCGGCTGGCGTGTGGGAAGAAGCCAAGAGAGCAGTGCCCCCGACAAACATGAAGTTCCAACCGACTCCGAGGCAAAGCAATGCGGCGTAGAACGCGGGCAGACTGGATGACGCGGCGGCAATGAAGGTGCAGGCAGCGCTCAGGAGAATTCCGGCGAAAAGGACAGACGGCATGCCATATCGCTTGATCAAATGACCGGCAACAAACGACGGTGCAAACATACCGACGAGGTGCCACTGAATGATGTTCGCGCCATCATCGATCGAATGGTGGTTGGCGACAGCTGCCAACGGCGCCGCTGTCATCACGAACATCATGACGACTCCTCCGATGACGTTGTTCGCGAGCGCAGCGAGAGAAATCGGCTGTCGAAACACAGTCGTCAGACTCCGGGCAGCCGCTGCTTCATCAGCTGGAATTTTTTCGGCTTCAACATCACGAAATCCAAACGCCAACACGAGCATTGAACCAACACCAAGAAGAAAAACCATCAAGTACGATCCTGCGAAGAGCGTCGGAAACAGATTTTTGCTCCACGCTGCCAACGCTGGACCGAGTATTGCTGCGATAACGCCACCTGCCAGAACCATCGAAATGACTTTAGCCTTCTGTTGAGGCGGGACGGAGTCGGCCGCAGCGAGCCGGTAGTATTGGGCAAACGCTTGAAATATTCCTACTGCCGCGGTTCCTAAGCAAAACAACCAAAAGTCGTTTTGCAAAATTGCCCAGACGGAAACAAGCCCACCCAGAGCCCCCGTGGCTGCGCCGCTCACGAATCCCCAACGTCGGCCGATCTTTTGCATCAGTAGTGACGCGAAAAGTGTCGCAATCGCGCTTGCAACCGTAATAAGCGCAAACGGGAGTGTAGCGAGCGATTTGTCAGGCGCCAGTTGGTAGCCGGTCAATCCGGTTAAGGTCAAGTCGATAGCCACAGCGGCCGTATAAAGGCCCTGTGCGACGGAGAGCACAATAGCGTTCGATTGCCGATCTCCAGTATCGAATGATGCCGCTTTTTTTGCGCGCGTAGCCATTATTTGCTCCCTGCGCGCGATGCCGTGCGATTCAAAGACTGCCGCATCCTTATTCGCCCTATGATTTATTACAGGGCATTCTGGCAGACACCTGTTGACTATGAGTAGGACGCTGTTCCCTCAATTCCGGTCAATTCTAAGGTCTTGGTGTGCGTTGGACCGCACTGGTTTCCAACTGCGCAATCATACGATTGACAATCGTCGCGCTGCGTGGCGGCTACCTCGCGACGTCATAAATCTCTATCTCTTGACATGTACTCTGACTCCGTCTGTTCGCGTTCTCGGATAGCAACAGGGAATCTTCCTTCATTGGGGGAGGTCGTCCTACAAAGACCACATGCAAATGCTATTGCATTGAAGCAACACTATCTGACTGTTGCAATTCCATTTGCTTGGGACGAGTCTAGAATACGCGCTCCATGATCCGAATACATCAACTGCTTGCGCAGCGCCGGACGAATCCTGCGGCGGCGATCTTGCTGCTGCTGGTCGTCGCGTTCCGCCTGCTATTGCCACCTGACCTGATGCTGTCCCAGAGCACAGGCTCGGCGGGTAACGAACTCACGATCTGTAGCGGCCACGGCGCGCTATTCGACAACACATCAGCGATCAGCGCTGATCCTGCTTTGAAGGTCGCGGCGAAGGATCTGGCCGAAGCGCTAGACGGCTCCACTCAACTGACCGGTCATCAGCATACGAGCGATCTCTGCCCCTTCAGTACCGCGCTCGCTATCTGTCTCGCCACCACCCTCCTCTTTGCTGCTCACTGGCTGGGCATTGTGGTCAGCGCAACGATTGCGCATCCCGCCGACGATGTAGTCCCTGCTGCCGCGCCCACACACGGCCTCCTCGGCGCTCGGGCGCCGCCCTGCATCACACTCGTCTAGCGAGATCCTTCGGACCGAACCTCTGATAGCGTCGCGCTGTCCGAGCGACGCCATGGCACGTTCGTGTCTGGTATTCCGCGCCACTGATAGTGCGCGGACGGAATCCCCTCGCCATATCAGTTCGTTATCCGGCGTCGCCCAACGAGCGCCAGACCTTCGCTCGCACATGGCAATCGACTTCGCCTCGATTGCCTGTGCCGCACGCGCTATCGATGAACCTCAGGCACAACCTCAAATAATGCTTACCCTTAAACTCGCCGCGGCCGCCTCTCTGGCCGCCTTCTCGCTCGCCGGTCAGGCGCAGTCCGTCGCGACCGGCACATCGTCCTCGGACCAACAAACGACACCGGCAGCCGACTCGGAATCCGCGACGGCCACCGCCACTTCGCTGCCCGCGATCCGCATCACGAGCAATCGTTACCGCTTCACCGCGACGGACACTGCGCTCGAAACCCAGTCGGCGACCCGGACCGATACACCCTTGATCGAAATACCGCAGTCGGTACAGGTCGTGCCACGCGAACTCATCGAGGAACAGGACGCGCGCACGCTGGCCGATGCGCTTGTCAACGTGTCGGGGGTAATGCCAAGCCAACCTGCGGAAAACGGCTTTGTGGGCAACATCGTGCGCGGCTTCCCGGCGGAAATTTACACGGACGGCTTGCCGATGTACGGCATGAACGCGGTCAACAGTCCCGCTAGCCTTGTCGGCATCGAGCAGATTGACGTGCTCAAGGGGCCAGTCTCGACGCTGTACGGCGGCGGCCTCGGCGCGCCGCTCGGTGGCCTGATCAATATCCAGTCGGAGCTGCCAGAAGCCGAGCGCGGCGGTTACGTAGCGATGCGCACCGGCAGCTACGGTACCGTCAATCCGTATTTCGACCTGACCGGGGCGCTCACCTCGTCGATCAACGCACGGATCGCAGGCGAGTACGAGCACGCAGGAAGCTGGATCGACCAGGTCAAGAGTGACAGATGGTCGGTGAAGCCAAGCGTGTCGTTCAAGCTCGACCCACGCACCACATTGCTCGTGCAGGGGCAGTTTAACCACAGCAGCCAGCTCGAATATTCAGGTTTGCCCGCAGCCCAGGCATTAGCCGGCCAGCTCGATCGCTACGCATTTCCCGGTGCGCCCGTGGGCCAGCCGCGCACTTCTTTCGACAGCCAGTTGGCGACGGTTC
>NZ_JARESX010000084.1:0-28409 GCF_046026435.1 Paraburkholderia sp. RL17-381-BIF-C
GGCCGGCCCGCCCGGGCGCCGGCCGCCCCCCCCCCCCCCCGGGTGGGGCGGGCGCCCCCGCGCCGCCCCCCGGCCGCCTCGGCGGCGGGGGCGGCCGAGGCGGGCGCGCTGTTTTTCGAAGGCTGCGGCGTGATCGGCGTCGAGCGCGCGGGCGGTGCGATTGCCGGCGTGGTCACCGAGCGCGGCACGCTGCGCACTTCGCGCTTCATCTGCGCGGCCGGCGCCAGCAGTTGGCGTCTGCTCAAAACGCTCGGGCTCGAACTGCCGCAACAGGCCGTGCGCGGCACCTGCATGCGCACCAACCCGTTGCCGCGCATCACCGCGTCGACCTTCTGGGGGCACGGTCTTGGCGTGCGGCAACGCGAGAACGGCGCAATCAATCTCGCCGACGACATGCAGGTCGACGTCGACATGACGCTCGGCCATTTCCGCGCGCTCAAGTGGTTCTTGCCCGAGCTGTGGGCGCAACGCGAGAAGTTCAGCTTCCATCTGAACGGCGCGTGTCTGCGCGATCTGCGCGAGCGTCTGCCGGGCGGCGTGCCGGAACACGACCGTGTGCTGCATCCGCGCGATCCGCATCCGCAGCCGAATGTGAGCCATGCGCCGCGTGCGTTGAAAAAACTGCGCGCGTTGTTCCCCGCGCTGAAGGACGCGCAGGTGGTCGAATCATGGGCCGGTCTGATCGATGTGCTGCCCGACGGCATCCCCGTGATCGACGCGCCGCCGCAGGTTAGCGGTTTGACGATCGCCACCGGCTTTTGCGGCCATGGATTCGCCATGGGACCGATTGTCGGCAAACTGCTCGCGGAATTGAACGATGGCGGCAAGGCCTCGCTCGATCTGTCGGCCTTCCGCTTGCAGCGTTTCTTCGACGGTACGATGCAGCGGCCTCGCAGCATGCTGTAAAAAACACCGCTCTCAATCCACTTCACGACCGACGAACTACTCACGTTGCGACGCGCCGGCATGCGTACTACACGCAATGGGACAACCTCGCACGGGTCGGCCCGATCGGCGCGCGCAATGATCGGGCCCGTTTTCTGCTGGAAAGCCTGCATCTCTTTCTGCGATAACGGACCTGTCATGAATCGAGTCTCCGTCCTGCTTGCTGCCAGCCTTGTCGTCCTAAGCTCGGCTAACCCGGTCAACGCTGCCAGCCGCGATGAGCAGACCAAGGCCTGTCGTGGCGATGCAATGCATTTTTGCGCCGCCGACATTCCCAACGAAGACAAAATCACCGCATGCATGAAACAGCACGTGGATGAGCTGAGTCCGGCGTGCCGCGCCATGTTCAAGGGTGGCAAGAAGGGCAACGATAAAAATACTTCGCAATGAGGCGGGGCGTGAGCCGCCTGTGGCACCGCTGGAACCCGCCAGGGGATTTGCCCTCGATTGCGCTTACGCCTTCTTCGAGCGGCGCTTGATCCACCCATCACCTCACACCTGACCCTCCCACTGCCGCGATCCGGCCCTACGACGCGCGAGGCGTCGTAGAATCGTTTGTCCTCGACTCACGAAGCCACCGCATGCCTGATGCCCGAACCGGAGCCAACCGATCGCGGCGCGCGGCCTGGCGACGCCGATCCATCCGTCGCGCCAGGCGGACGAAGGGAGCGCCGCTCGCTAGTCGATCCCAACTCAACCCTGTGCCAAGGACTGGAACCACCTGCCCATGACTCGCCCGACCACGCAGATTTTCGACGCCGCCGCGACCGCGCGGCTGATTCCGTATGCCGCGCTCGTCGACGCACTCAAGTGCGCGAGCGTCGAGTATGCAAAGCAGCGCATCGCGAGTCCCGAACGGCTCGTCGTGCCGCTCAACGAAGGCGGCATCATGCTGTCGATGCCCGCCACCGCGCCCGATCTGGCGATCCACAAACTGGTCAACGTGTGCCCGAGCAACGGCCCGCGCGGCCTGCCCACGATCCACGGCAAAGTGATGACGTTCGACGCCGACACCGGCGAGACGCTTTTCATCCTCGACGGGCCGATCGTCACGGGCCGCCGCACGGCGGCAATCTCGATGCTGGGCGTCGAAACCTTCGCCGCCGGCACGCCGCACGAATTCCTGCTGATCGGCACCGGCACGCAGGCGCTCAACCATCTGGAGGCGATCGGCGAGCTGTTTCCAGAAGCGCGCGTATGGGTGAAGGGCAGTGCGCCCGCGCGTGCCGAAGCATTTTGCGCGCAGCATCACGAGAAGGTGCGCGAGCTTCGGCCGCTCACGCAAGACGGCGGCGCGACCATCCCCGAGTCGGTGGACGTCGTGATCGCGCTGACCACGAGCAGACAGCCCGTCTACGACGAACCCGCGCGCGCGGAGCGCCTCGTGATCGGCGTCGGCGCATTCACGCCTGCCATGGTCGAGATCGGCACGCACACCATTGCCGGGAGCGCGCTTTTCGTCGACGACGAGGCCGGAGCGCGCCACGAGGCCGGTGACTTCATTCAGGCGGGCGTGGATTGGGCTCAGGTCGGCGGGATCGCCTCGGTGCTCGGCAACCCGGCGCTGCGGCCGCAAAAAAAACCGATCGTTTTCAAAAGCGTCGGCTGTGCGGCGTGGGATCTGGCGGCGTGCCGCGTGGCGCGCGAGGCGCTGTCAGGCAGTTGAAGGCTCGCCGCACAAAAGCGTGCGTGAGAAGCTGGTGCAATGGCGCGAGGGGGTGAGGAGCAGCGTAGATATAGCAAGGCGACCGGCTTGCCGGTGAAAGCCGAAAACGCCTTGCAAACAGGCCGTTACCGTCTCAGGTTGGCATATTGCGCCAACCTGAGGCACATGTTGCCGTGCAAACAATCTCAAAACGTTGCACCATAGGCGTTTGCCAGAAAAAAGTGCCGGCCTGCCGGCGCTTCGCTGCTGCTTGTGCTCCTGCGTGTGCTGCTGCTTTTTTCTGCCCGTTGACCGACGCCTCATCCATCACGACGCTGCGACCGCGCTATGACGACCCACCACGCTTCTGCCACTCCCGACCTGCCGCTCGACATGATCATCTTCGGCGGCACCGGCGACCTGTCGTTTCGCAAGCTGCTGCCCGCGCTCTACATGGCGCATCTGCACTGCAATCTGCCGCCGGACACCCGCATTCTCACGATCGGCCGCAAGCCGTGGTCGCGTGAGGAGTACATCAACGAATTCATGGAGTTGAAGGCGAAGCCCTTCATCGAAAAGAAAGCGTTCGAAGCCGCCGCCTGGGACAAATTCCTGGCGCTGTTCGAATACGTGCGCATGGACGTGGACTCGGTCGAGGACTATCAGCGCCTGAAGGAAGCGTCGCGTGAAGGCGTGCGCCGCGTGTTCTATCTGGCGACGTCGCCGGATCTGTTCACGAACATTTGCGACAACCTCGCGGCCGCGGGACTCGTGGACGGCAACTCGCGCGTGGTGCTCGAAAAGCCGCTGGGCCACGATCTGGCCTCCGCGCAGGAGATCAACACAGCGGTCGGCAAGCATTTCAGCGAAGCGCAGATCTACCGGATCGACCACTACCTCGGCAAGGAAACCGTGCAGAACCTGATGGTGCTGCGCTTCGGCAATCCGATTTTTGGCCCGCTGTGGCAGGCGCCGTACATCAAGAGCGTGCAGATCACGGTGGCGGAGACGGTCGGCGTGGGCAGCCGCGCGGGCTTCTACGATAAAACCGGCGCGCTGCGCGACATGGTGCAGAACCACTTGCTGCAATTGCTGTGCATTGTCGCGATGGAACCGCCCGTGTCGCTCGACCCGGACGCGGTCCGCGACGAAAAGCTCAAGGTATTGCGCTCGCTGCGGCCCATGACGCCGGAAGACATCGCGCGCGATACGGTGCGCGGCCAGTACACCGCCGGCGCCGTGGACGGCGAGGCGGTGAAGGGTTATCTCGAGGAAGACAACGTGCCGGCAGGCAGCCGTGCCGAAACCTTCGTCGCCTTGCGCGCGCATATCAACAACTGGCGCTGGGCGCATGTGCCGTTTTTCCTGCGCACCGGCAAGCGGATGCAGAAGAAGGTGTCGGAGATCGTCATCGAGTTTTCCGAGTTGCCGTTCTCGATCATCCCGAATGGGAATAGCGGGCACAACTACGGCAACCGGCTCGTGATCCAGTTGCAGCCCGAGGAGTCGATCCAGCTGCAGGTGCTCGCGAAAGAGCCGGGCAGCGGCATGCATATGGTGCCGGTCAATCTGAATCTGGACTTGCAGCAGGCCTTCACCGAGCGTCGCGCGGAAGCGTATGAGCGTTTGCTGATCGACGTGATTCGCGGCCGTCTCACGCACTTCATGCGTCGCGACGAACTGGAAGCGGCGTGGGCGTGGGCCGAGCCGATTCTGGCGGGCTGGAGCAAGTCGGGCGAGAAGCCGCGTAGCTATACGGCGGGCACGTTCGGGCCGTCGGCATCGACTGCACTGATGGCGCGCGAAAATGCCGTGTGGGCGGAAGAGTCGCAATAAACGGTTTTCTTCAGCGCTGTGAAAAAGCCCGCGAAAGCGGGCTTTTTTATGTCCGCGATAAATGCAGGCTTAAGGCAACGAAATCGTTAACGTGGCCGATTGCGGCCCCAGCTTGACCACCTGCGAATACGGCGCGAGCGAGCGCAAGGTCTGGTCGCGCAGATAGGTGTTCAGGCCGAGATAGGCCAGCAGTCCAACCAGCGCGAACACCGCGCCGATCGACCACAACGGCACCTCGCGTTTCAGCCGGTGCGCGACCTGATCGGGCAGGGGCCAATGCGGCGCGAACGGCGCGCGTTTGCCTTTCATATGCGCGATTTCATCGCCGATGCGTGCGGTCAGATAGGCGAGCTTCTCCGGTCCCTCGAGCAGATATTTGCCCTGGAATCCGAGCAGCAGGCACATGTGAAACACCTCGAGCGATTGCAGACGTGCCGCGCCTTGCGCGCGGCATTCCTCGAGGTACTGGAAGAATTTCTCGCCCGCCAGCTGCTCGCCGAACAGCACGAGTTGCAGCGGCCGGCGCTCCCACTCCGTGCGGATTCTGAACGTTGACGACAACACCGATTCGTCGATGGCCGCACAGAACGCAAACTTCGACGCGTAGACATCTTCCGCCGACGCATTGAGCTTCTTCGCGCCGCGTTCGAAGTCGCCGAGAAACTGCTGGATGCGCTGGCTGAATTCTTGCGCGTCGCCGGGCTCGCGGCCGTTCTTCAACAGAAACAGCATGAAGAAGCCGTCGTATAGCAGATCGAGCAGCGAGCGGACCTGATAGCTCGGCTCGGTGATCGGGGCGGGCGTCGCGGCAGGCGTGCTGCCGCCAAAGAGGGAGGGCGCGTAGCTCATGATGTGACGGCGATCAGTTCGAGTTGAAGATCGTTGATGCCCGACGGCGCGTAGATCATGGCCGATTGGGCCTGCAACATGCGGTCGTACAGCGCGCCACGCGATTCGAACGAGAAGTAGCAGGCGCCCGGGCGGACCGGAATGGCGGGCGGCACCTGCGGCGTGTAGACGAGGCGCACGCCCGGCATGGCCGAGAGCACGAGCTTGTCGACGTCGTCCGGCGCGCCGACCTTGAAGCGCGCGGGCACGGCTTCCACGAGCTCGGCGGTGGGCATGTCCGCCGATACCGCGATATAGAACAGGGTCTTGTCGTCGATCTTGCCGGAGTCGAGCCGGCCCGCATGGAACGACGGGCGCACTTCTTCGAGCGAAATCGCGAAGTAGCGCGTGGAGATCACGGTCTCGAGCAGATCGCGCAGGATCGTGTCGAGACGCGCGAAACCGGGGCCCGGATCGTCATGCCGGTAAGCCGGCAAGTCGGACAGCGCATAGCCCTTCGAAAACGTCATCAACTGGCCGGCGAGGCGCAGCAACTCCTGGAAGAGACGCTCCGGATGCAGCGCCGAATGCTGGTACAGATGCGCGAGCGAGGCGAACGCCGCGCTCGCGGTATGCAGCAGCCAGAACGACGCAATGTCGCCGGAGCGGAACTCGATGATGTTCTTGGTCGGCTCGCGGTGAAAGCCATACAACGCATTGACCTTGGCCTGCAGTGCGTCGATCAGTTGGCGCAGCCGCTGATGCAGGACCGGCGAAGCGTCGATGGCGAGGCAGGGCGGCACGAAGGTGTCGTCGATTTCGAAACCCGACGTGGCCGTGCGACGCACGCGTACGAGCGGCACCGACAGCAACTGGTCGCGCGGCTCGCTGTGCGCGATGAGTTTGACGCTGGTCTTCAGGAACGTGATGTCGGCTTCGGCGGCGTCGGTGAAATGATCGGCCACCGGCGTCTGCTCACTGACGTAACGCGAGACGAAACCCGCGTTGCTGTCTTGCGAATAGTTCGCGCCGGTTTCGCGCAGCGGATGCAGCGCGAGATAAAACGTGAATTCGTTGATGCCGTCGGGCAGCGTATCCAGCGCGATGGGTGGCGGCAGGTCGTCGGCTTGCGGCGCGGAGTAGAGCGCGCCGTCGGGAAACACCAGCGAAAGTTCGCTCACGCGCAGCACGTTGCTGCCGAGCGCGTCGCGGTCGAAGCGCGCCGAACGCACGCCCCAGTTGTACGGCTGGATCGCCTGGATCGATTCGAACAGGCGTGCCTCATGATAGGCGTCCTGACGCTGAAAATGCTGCGGCCTCAGAAACAGGCCTTCCCCCCAGAGCACTTTTGCGGAATAACTCATCTCAAACCTGTTATATGCGTTCAGCGTGTGGCGCACCCGGAGATAACCGATTCGAGCGCCGCATTGTTAAATCTGTGAAAAATGTTAAATCGTATTTTATCGGCATCTTTATCCGCAACTCACCGAAGAAAGCATATTCAGCGGTTGTGCGGGCAATCCCTGTTCTGGCGGGATCACAGTGCCGTTGGTCACCGTCATTGCACAGTTATGCAGGCCGATCATTATGCCGGATTTCTCCGACTTCGCCGGGTCGAAGGCGAATTTCCAGCGTTGCATGGCCGGATCGCGGAATAACGCGACGATACCGAACGCCTGCGCTTCACGCGAGACTTTTTCGGTAACAACGTAGCGCTGGCCCGGGATTAGCGTGAGTTCGCGCACACCCAGCAAATCGCCGCCCAAGGTAGTTTTTTCCCTCGCTGGATCGGTAAAGGCGTCGAATGGCGCCTGCTGGAATGAGGTCGGGTCTTTCAGGACATATAGCCGCACTACCAGCGCTAATGGACGTTTGTCGTTCGCCGCATTCAGATTCGGCGCCGCATATAAGGTGAGGCCAACATTGCGTGGCGGCTTCTGGGCGTCCGGCAGGTCCGGTTTGCCGAGGCCGCTCGCCTGCAAAGCCGCGTTGGCAGCCGCTCCGAGCACCGTGACACCGGCCGCGCAGCCGCCCAGCAGCGCGCACGCGGCGGCATTGGCAATCAATTGCGATGCATAGCGAATAAGACGCGAATTCATATACATCGACCGGCTCGCCGCCGTCCCCTATCAGAACAATCAATAACGAAATCAAGCCAGTCATTTTGCAGAAACGGTTTGCCACGTAATGCCGCTTTATGCAAAGTGCATGAAGCGATGCGTGGCAGCCTATAGCGGGCGAAGAGTGGCAAATTTTTCCGCTTTCTGTTTCTTGCTATTGAGGCAGGAAACAATTTCTGCATGTTTCGTTTAAATGACCCTCATGCATTTTTTTTGTGCAATCCTTCTTCACACGAAAGTTGAATTATCGAAAATTGGCCTGTACTATACCCGCGCACTTGAAGCAAAGCAAAACTCCGGTTTTCCCTTTGAAATAAAAAATTCGCACGTCGGTGAAAAACGATGAATGAGCGTCTGTTAGTAAAACTATCTGGGGTTGTGTTGGCATGCGGCGTGATGGCCGGTTGCGCGACACAGGGCAACAATCTCGCGACCACACCGGAGGCTTTTAATAAGCAACTCGCGGATGCCGATACCGTCGCAAAGGGCGGCGATCAGGATCGTGCAATCGCGCTTTATCAGCAGCTTTCCAAATCCGACCCGACGCGTGAAGAACCGTGGTCGCGTATTGCGCAGATCCAGTTCACGCAAGGTCATTACGGTCAGGCAATCGTGGCCGCGCAGGAAGCGCTGCAACGCGACCAGACCGATCGTCAAGCCAAGAGCGTGCTGGCCGTGGCCGGCCTGCGCGTCGCCACGCAATCGCTCGGCGAATTGCGTCAGGACGCATCGCTCGCGGGCGATGCGAAGTCGGACGCGCAAGCGCTCGCCAAGCAATTGCGCGACACGCTCGGCGAAGCCACGTTGTTCCCGCCTGATCCGAGCGACAAGCCCGTGGTGAAGAAGAAGCGCGTCATTCGTCACACCGCGAAGAGCAAAGCCGTGGATACGCCGGACGCCAGCACGAGTGCCGCGCCGGCTGCCGCCACGCCGGCTGCTCCCGCAGCGCCGGCGGCGCCTGCCGCACCCGCGAAAGCCGCACAAAGCGGCGGCGCGTCCGATCCGTTCAGCGCGCTGCGCTGATCCAAGCCTGATCCATCAGCACCCGGGAGCCGACGATGGCGAAGAAAGAAAGCATTCAAAAACGCTTGCAAAAAGTGCGGCCGCCCCGCGTCCAATTGACCTATGAGGTCGAGCGCGGCGATGCGATCGAGGTGAAGGAACTGCCGTTCGTCGTCGGCGTGGTCGCCGATCTGGCGGGGCAGTCCGAAGTCGAGCAGCCAAAGCTGCGCGATCGCAAGTTCGTCAATATCGATCGCGATAACTTCGACGACGTGATGAAAGCGATTGAGCCGCGCGCCGCGTTCCAGGTGGAAAACCGCCTGAGCGAAGCCGGCGGCAAATTCGCGGTCGATCTGCGCTTCAAGTCGATGGCCGATTTCAATCCGGACGAAGTGGTCGCGCAAATCGAACCGCTGCGACGCCTGCTCGAAGCGCGCTCGAAGCTCGCCGATCTGCGCAACAAGCTGGCCGGCAACGACAAGCTCGAAGACCTGCTGAGCGAAGTGCTTAACAACACGCAGCAGTTGCAAACCCTGGCGAAAGATCAGGGCAACGCGGCGGACCAGCACGGCGGCGCGCCGGACCACGACAAGCAGGGCGAATAAAGCACGGGGTGTGAGATGAATCAACAAACGGCAGCAGCCCAACTCGCCACCGCGCAAGGCGGTACGGAATCCACGCTGCTCGACGAAATCGTCGAGAAGAGCCGCGTGGCGAAGTCCGATTCCGAACACGCGCGCGCGAAAGACCTGATTGGCGAGCTCGTGCATCAGGTGCTCGACGGCACGGTGGTGGTATCCGACAACCTGTCGGCCACGATCGACGCACGCGTCGCCGAACTCGACCGCCTGATCTCCGCGCAGTTGAGCGCGGTGATGCACGCGCCGCAATTCCAGCGCATGGAAAGCACGTGGCGCGGTCTGGATTACCTGTGCAAGGAAAGCAATACCGGCGCAACGGTCAAGATCAAGGCGTTGCATGCGCCCAAGCGCGACCTGGTGCGCGACTTCAAGACGGCGATCGAATTCGATCAGAGCGCGCTGTTCAAGAAGATCTATGAGGAAGAGTTCGGCACCTTCGGCGGCTCGCCGTTCGGCACGATCATCGGCGACTTCGAAGTGACGCGCCAGCCGGAAGACGTGTATTTCATCGAGCAGATGTCGCACGTCGCGGCAGCCGCGCATGCGCCGTTCATCGCTTCTGCGTCGCCCGAATTGCTGGGCCTCGAAACCTTTGCCGACCTCGGCAGGCCGCGCGATCTCGGCAAGGTGTTCGACACGGTCGAATATGCGAAGTGGAAGTCGTTCCGCGACGCCGAAGATTCGCGCTATGTCGGTCTCACGCTGCCGCGTTTTCTGGGCCGCCTGCCGTTCAATCCGAAAGACGGCGCTACGGCGGAGGGTTTCAACTTCGTCGAAGACGTGGACGGCACGGATCACAGCAAATACCTGTGGTGTAACGCGGCGTGGGCATTCGCCGCACGCCTCACGGCGGCCTTCGACGACTTCGGCTGGTGCGCGGCGATTCGCGGCGTGGAAGGTGGCGGTCTGGTGGAAGATCTGCCCACCCACACCTTCAAGACCGACGACGGCGAAGTCGCGCTGAAATGCCCGACCGAAATCGCGATTACCGATCGCCGCGAGAAGGAGTTGAGCGACCTCGGTTTCATTCCGCTCGTGCACTGCAAGAACTCGGACTATGCGGCGTTCTTCGCCGCGCAATCGGTGCAGAAGCCCAAGAAATACAGTACCGACAGCGCCAATGCGAACGCAGTCCTGTCCGCGCAATTGCAGTACATCTTCTCGGTGTCGCGTGTCGCGCACTACCTGAAGGCGATGATGCGCGACAAGATCGGCAGCTTTGCATCGGCGCAAAACGTCGAAGTATTCCTGAACCGTTGGATCTCGCAGTACGTGCTGCTCGACGACAACGCGACGCAGGAGCAGAAGGCGCAGTTCCCGTTGCGCGAGGCATCGATACAGGTGTCGGAGATTCCGGGCAAGCCGGGTGCGTACCGTTCGGTTGCATTCCTGCGTCCGCATTTCCAGTTGGATGAGCTGTCGATTTCTTTGCGGCTCGTCGCCGACCTGCCGAAACCGGCCAATTCATAAGCAAATCAGAGAACCCGGGCCGGCCGCCCGGATTAGCTGCTAAAACCACCTCTTTGGGGAGTCGATGAGTTATGAAGGATATCTATTTAAAATTCGGCAATCCGGCGATCAAAGGCGAATCTGCCGATAAGGATCATGCTGGCTGGATCGAAATTGATTCGTGGAGCCATTCGATCACGCAACCGCGTTCGGCAACGGCTTCAACGGCAGGTGGTCACACCTCCGAGCGCTGCGAACATGCCGACATGCTGTTCACGAAAGACATCGACGTGGTCAGCCCGCTGATTTATCAACATGCATCGGGCGGCACGACGTTCGACGAAGTCACGATCGACTTCATGCGTTCGGACGGCGAAGGCAATCGCATCAAGTACCTGGAAGTGAAGCTCAAGTACGTGATCATCTCGAGTGTGACGCCGAGCGTGGTGGGCGAAGGCCTGCCGTCCGAGCAGTTCTCGCTGAAATACGCTGCCGTGCAATGGAAGTACACGCAGCAGAAGATCGGCGGCAACCAGGGCGGCAACGCGCAAGGCGCGTGGAGCCTGACGAAGAACGACAAGACGTACGCGGTCTGATGCAGGGGCGCATCCGGCACGCGCGGCTCGCGAGGGCCGCGGTGCGCCGTGCGCGCCTCGCATCGACCCGCTTCTTCGGACGCTGATGAAACGTTTCGAACCCAGCTTTCTCGACAAGCTGTTCGACGACGAACCGCATCTGCCGGCTTCTCCGGCGATGCGGCAATTGTCGTTGGACGAATTGAAGAGCACCGTCGCGCGCGACGTCGAGGCGATCCTGAATACGCGCATCGCCCTGACCGAGCCTGAGCTGGCGGCGCTACCGGAATGCCAGCGCTCGGTGCTCACGTACGGTCTGAACGATTTCGCGGGCCTGAGCCTCGCGAGCCATTACGACCGCACGTTCATCTGCAAATCGATTCAACAGGCCATTGCACGGCACGAGCCGCGCTTGCAGGATGTGACGGTCACGCTCGAATTGAACGAACAATCGACCAACGCGTTGAACTTCGCCATTCAGGCGCTGCTGGTCGTGCATCCGGCGGAAGAACCGGTGAGTTTTGACGCGATGCTGCAACCGTCCACGCTGCAATACTCGGTGACGCGCGCACGCGCGAAGCTGTAGCAGCAAGATTTTCAACCGTCGCATTTCAGGTGGCGGGGTTGTCGAGCAGTTGCTTTCTTAGTACCGCTTTACTGCTGCCGTTACGCGCAACGGCTGCGATAGATTGGGCGGATAGGTTTCAGGTCCGGGGATAGATCGATGGAAGAATTGCTGCCGTATTACGAGCGCGAATTGTCATTTCTGCGGCGCTATTCGCGCGACTTCGCCGAACGCTACCCGAAGATCGCGGCGCGTTTGGCCATGTCCGGCGAGCATTGTGAGGACCCACACGTCGAGCGGATGATCGAATCGTTCGCGCTGCTCGGCGCGCGCATCAACAAGAAACTCGACGACGATTACCCCGAATTCACCGAAGCGCTGCTGGAAGTGCTGTATCCGCACTACCTGCGGCCATTTCCGTCGTGCTCGATCGCACAGTTGGGCACGTCCGCCGCGCTGAGTCATTTGACGGAACCCGTACGGGTGGAGCGCGGCACCGAACTCAAGTCACGGCCCATTCGCGGCGTGCAATGCCGGTTCCGTACCGCCTACGACGTGACGCTGGCGCCAATCCGTATTTCGGAAGCGAAATACACCTCGGTGGCGATGGCGCCGAGTGCAACCGTGCTACCAGGCAATGCCACGGCGATCGTGTCGATCACCTTTGAATCGACGGCGGCGCAACTCGATCTGTCCGCGCTTAAACTCGGCACGCTGCGCACGCACCTGCACGGCGAACAGTCCTTTATCGCGGCGCTGGCGGACTGTCTGTTCGTCAACGCCATGGCCACGTATGTCGAGGTGGACCGGCGCGGCGTGTGGAAACAGGTGCGCGAATCGCCGGTCGTGCAGGCGGGTTTCGGCGAAGAAGACGCACTGATCGACTATCCGGCCAAATCGCACCCGGCGTACCGATTGCTGACCGAGTACTTCGCGTTCCCCGAGAAATTCAATTTCGCCGACTTCGATCTCGCGGCCATGACGCGCGCGAGCGGCCGCTGCCAGCGTGTCACGCTGCACGTGGTGCTCAAGGAAGTGCGCAGCGACTCACACGTGGCGCGTCTGCTGGATTCATTGGGCGCACATCATTTCCGCCTTTTCTGCACGCCCGTGGTGAATCTGTTCGAGCAGCACGGCGAGCCGATTCGCGTCAGCCATCAGGCGATTTCGTATCCGGTAATAGCCGAAGCGCGCCGTGCATTTGCCTACGAGGTCTATTCGATCGATTCGGTGAAGCTCGTCAGGCAGCAGGCGCATGAAGAATCGGTGATCGAATTCCGGCCGTTCTATTCGTTGCATCACGGCGAAGCAGCGCACGCGGGCCACTACTGGTTCGCGAGACGCAACGATTGGGTCGCGCAGAAAAGCCCCGGCTATGAAACTGAAATCTCGATCGTCGATATCGACTTCGAACCGGCCGCGCCGCAAACCGATACATTGAGTCTCGATCTGACCTGTACCAATCGCGATCTGCCCGCCGGTCTCGCCGTAGGGCTCGAGGGCGGCGATCTGTTTCTCGAGGGCGGCTCGCTGACCGGCAGCATCTCGATGCTGCGGCGCCCCACGCCGAGCGTGCGTTTCGAGCGCGGGCGCGCCGCGCATTGGCGGCTGATCTCGCATCTGGCGTTGAATCACGTCTCGCTGGCGAACAGCGGTCTGTCGGCGCTCAAGGAAATGCTCGTGCTCTACGATTTGCGGCGCACGGCGGTGTCGGCGCGGCATATCGACGGCCTGGTGGGCATTGAACAGCGCGCAGCCGTGCAATGGCTACCTGGCAAACCGTTTGCCACTTTCGTGCGCGGCATTGAGATTCGTTTGACTATCGACGAAGAACATTTCGTCGGCACGAGTCTCGCGTCATTCGTGCGGGTGATCGACACGTTTTTTGGGCTGTACGTGCATCTGAACAGCTTTGTGCAACTGGTCGTCGTGTCGAAGCGCACCGGCGAGGAGATTCTGCGATGCAAACCGCGCAGCGGCGAATCGATCCTGGCGTAGTCGAGCAGCTTCTCGACGAGCCGCATCGCTTCGAATTCTTTCAGGCGGTGCGAATTCTCGAGAAGTGGTTCGCACAGCAATCGCCTTCCCATGCCGGACGCCCCGGAGAAATCGTCGCGCAGCGAATCGCTTTCCGCAATTCGCTGTCAATGTCGTTTCCGCCGAGTGAGATTCACGGCGCGCAGTCTTATGACGCTGCGGGCGCGGCGCTGAAACAGAAAACGCAACGTACCGCCGCGCTCGAAGACGGCTCGCTCGACAAAGTGGATATCACGCCGGCGTTTTTCGGTCTGCTCGGCGGGCAGGGCGCGCTGCCCCTGCATTACACCGAGCAGATCGTGGCGCGCGAGCAGATCAAGCGCGATCGTGCCGCGCGTGAGTTCTTCGACGTGTTTTCGAATCGCGCGACGGCGCTGTTCTACGCGGCGTGGAAAAAATACCGTCTGCCGTTTCATTACGAGCTGGACCGCGACGAACGTTATTTGCCGTTGCTGCTCGCGCTGGCCGGCGTCGCCGACGACGACACGCGCAACAGTCTGCAAAGTGGCGAGGGCGCACTGTTCGACGAAGCCATTGCCGGTTACGCGTTGGCCGCGCGGCATCGTCCGGTGTCGGCGGCTTATTTGCAACGCACGCTGTCGGAGTACTTCAAAGTGCGGGTGCGCGTCGAGCAGTTCGTCGGCAAATGGTACGACGTGCCGCACGATCAGTTGACGCTGCTCGGCAGCGTGAACGCGACGCTCGGCGCGACCGCGCTGGCGGGCGAGCGCGTCTGGCAGCGCGACATGCGTGCGCGGCTCGTGATCGGACCGCTCGGCAAAGCCGACTACGAAGCGTTTCTACCTGGCGCCGATCGCGCGGTGGCGCTCGAACGCATGCTGACGTTGCTGGCCGGCGTTACGCTCGAATACGAGGTGTCTTTGGTATTGCGCCGCGAGGCCGTGGGGCCGAGCGTGTTGAGCAAGGGCGCGCGCCTCGGCTGGGACGCGTTCCTGTGCACGAAAGAGGCCGACCGTGATCGCGAGGATGCCCGTTACGAATTGCACGTGATTCACTGACTATAACGACAGAACCTGGACCCGGATCGCACGACATGAGCACGTCCCTCAACACCCTGATCGCTAAACTGAATCCGACCTGCCGGCAGGCGGCGTTGCTGGCGGCGAACAATTGTCTCGCGCGTGGTCACTACGAGGTCGACCTCGAGCATCTGTTGCTGGCACTGCTGGACGAACCGGCCAGCGACGTCGCGCTGGTTCTGCGCGCAAGCAAAATCGACGCGCACGCGTTGCGCGCGGATCTGGAGCGCGAATTGCAGCGGTTGAAAACCGGCAACACGCGCACGCCGGTGTTTTCCAGGCATCTGATCGAATGGCTCGAACAGGCTTGGCTGATTGCATCGCTCGATTCGCAGATCGGACGCATCCGTTCCGGGCATCTGCTGCTGGCGCTGCTGAGCGCGCCGGATCTCGCGCAATTCGCCGAGCGCATGTCGCCGCTGCTGCGCGACGTACGCGTGACCGATCTGAAGCACAAATTCGATGAGCTGACCGCCGGCTCGCGCGAAGTGGAGCGCAGCAACGGCACGCAAGGCGCGGAAGGGGACGCGGACGCAGCCGCGGCCGCGGCCAGCGATGCCGCACCGGGCGCGGCATCGAAAACACCCGCGCTCGATACGTACACCAGCAACCTCACGCAGCGAGCGCGCGAAGGCAAGATCGATCCGGTAATCGGCCGTGAAGGCGAAATTCGCCAGACTATCGACATATTGATGCGCCGCCGCCAGAACAACCCGATCATGACGGGCGAAGCAGGTGTCGGCAAAACGGCGGTGGTCGAGGGGCTGGCACTGCGCATTGCCGCCGACGACGTGCCCGCGCCGCTAAAAGGCGTGGCGCTGCATGTGCTCGACATGGGACTGCTGCAAGCCGGGGCGAGCGTGAAGGGTGAGTTCGAGAACCGCCTGAAGAACGTGATCGACGAGGTGAAGAAGAGCCCGCATCCGATCATTCTGTTTATCGACGAAGCGCACACCATTATCGGCGCGGGTGGTCAGGCCGGGCAGAACGACGCCGCGAATCTGCTGAAGCCGGCGTTGGCGCGAGGTGAATTGCGCACCATTGCGGCCACCACGTGGAGCGAGTACAAGAAATACTTCGAGAAAGACGCGGCGCTAGCGCGGCGCTTCCAGGTCGTGAAGATCGAGGAGCCGGGCGAGGCGCTCGCCGCGGCCATGTTGCGCGGCATGGCGGGGTTGATGGAAAAACACTTCAACGTGCGCGTGCTCGACGATGCGATCACCGAAGCGGTGCGCCTGTCGCATCGCTACATTAGCGGCCGGCAACTGCCGGACAAGGCGATCAGCGTGCTCGACACGGCTTGCGCGAAAGTGGCGCTCGCGCACAGCTCCACGCCGGCTGCAATCGACGACACGAAGAAGCGCCTCGAACGTATCGACGCTGAAATCGCCGCATTGGAACGCGAAGCGGCGAGCGGCGCATTGCACGACGAGCGTCTCGCTGAATTGCGCGCCCTGCGTGAGGAAGACCTCAAGGACCTCGCCGAAGACGAAGCGCGCTACGACAAGGAGCGCGCTCTGGTAACGGAAATCGTCGGGCTCCGCGCGGACCTCGACGCGGCGCGCGTCGCCAGCGCGGACCCCGAACAAGCCGGCAAGGTGCAGCAGGCGCGCGAAACGCTCGCCACGCGTGTGGCCGAATTGCACACCTTGCAAGGCGGTCAGCCAATGGTGCCGTTGCAGGTCGACGCTCATGTGGTCGCCGAGATCGTCGCATCATGGACGGGTATTCCGCTCGGCCGTATGGTCAAGGATGAAATCCAGACCGTGCTGAACCTGCAACCGTTGCTGGCCGCGCGCGTGATCGGCCAGGATCATGCGCTCGAAGCGATCGCGCAGCGCGTGCGTACCGCGAGTGCGAATCTCGAAGATCCGAACAAGCCGCGCGGCGTATTCATGTTCGTCGGGCCGTCGGGCGTCGGCAAGACCGAAACCGCACTCGCGCTGGCGGACGTGCTGTACGGCGGCGAACGCAAGATGATCACGATCAACATGAGCGAGTATCAGGAAGCGCATAGCGTGTCCGGCCTGAAAGGCTCGCCGCCGGGCTATGTCGGTTACGGCGAGGGCGGTGTATTGACCGAGGCGGTGCGCCGCAATCCGTACTCCGTGGTACTGCTCGACGAAGTCGAAAAGGCGCACCCGGACGTGCTCGAAATGTTCTTCCAGGTGTTCGACAAGGGCACCATGGATGACGCCGAAGGCCGCGAAATCGATTTCCGCAACACGCTGATCATTCTGACTTCGAATGTCGGTTCGCAGGCCGTGATGCAGGCCTGCCTGAACAAGAGCGAGGAAGAACTGCCCGACGCCGGCGAACTCGCCGAGACGTTGCGCCCGCAACTGTACAAGGCGTTCAAGCCGGCGTTTCTCGGCCGCATGAAAGTGGTGCCGTACTATCCGATTACCGACGACGTGCTCGCCGAAATCATCGACCTGAAGCTCGAACGGATCCGCCGCCGCATCGAATCGAATCACAAGGCCGTGTTCGAGTGGGACGAGTCGCTGGTCGATGCGGTGCTCGCGCGGTGCACCGAGGTGGATTCAGGCGCACGCAATGTCGACCACATTCTGAACGGTACGTTGCTGCCCGAAGTTGCGCAGCGCGTGTTGGAACGCGTGGCCAACGGCGCTTCGCTCGAACGCATCGCCGTGCGGGCGAGCGAAGCGGGCGAATTCGACTACACGGTGGTATGAGCGGGCGCGCCGAATTGCGCGTCAATCTGTTTAATGCCGTACCGGATACTTATTGCTTTCTTTCATGCCGATTAACCTGAACACGTTGCTGGCTCCGCTCAGCGAAATCTCGCCTTGTGGCGAAGATCTGCTTTTCTCAGCGGATTTCGACGCGATTCAGCACGCGCGCCGTTTCGAAGACCCGTCGCTGGATCAGGGCGAGTGGGTCACGGAAATCAAAGAGGCGGATTGGTCGTTTGTCATCGAGCGCTCGAGTAGTCTGCTACAAACGCAGACCAAGGATCTTCGCCTGGCAGTCTGGCTGACCGAGGCGCTCGCAATCGACGAAGGCATCAACGGTCTCTCGCGAGGCTACGGGTTGTTGACGGGACTTTGCGAGCGCTACTGGAACCACGTTCATCCGTTGCCGGACGGCGACGACACCGAGTATCGCCTTGGCAACGTCGCGTGGCTCGTCGGCCGCACCGGCGATCTGCTGCGCGCGATGCCGATCACGTCGTCGCAAGGCAATACGTACAGCACGATCGATTGGGATGTCGCCACGCACGTCGCGCAGGCCGTCAAGCGAGATCCGGATCATGCCGACGACATCGCGCGTGGCAAACCGTCGATCGATCAGATCGAGGCGTCGAAACGCGCCACATCAACGGCGTTCTACGCCGCGCTGCTCGCCGATCTGAAAGCGTTTGAAGCGGCCATGCTGGCGCTCGAACAGGAGCTGGACCGGCATGCCGGCGATTCCGCGCCGAGTTTCCGTCAGGCAAAAGACGCGTATGAAAGCGTCTACCGGCTGGTGGAACGCTTCGCCCGCGAAGTGGGCGTGAACGCCGAAGCGGCGCCACCCGCGAAAGGACCTGCGCCGAACGAGCACGAACGGGCCGAGCCCGCCTTCAAGACTTCACCGCAACGTGAGGAACCTGTGTTGACGACCATGCCCGCCAGCCCGATTGCAGGAATTCAAAGCCGTGCGCAGGCTGTCGCGCATTTGCGCGCGGTGGCCAGGTTCTTTCGCGCTACGGAGCCGCATAACCCTGCCGCCTATTTCGCCGACAAGGCAGCGGAGGCGGCGGATATGCCGTTGCATCAATGGCTTTCGAGCGTGGTGAAAGACGACGGATCGCTCGCGCATATTCGCGAGTTGCTCGGTGTGAAGCCGGAAGAGAACAGCTAGATAAACATCTCGACGCGGCAAATAAAAAAGCCTGGCTTCGGTTCTCTATCGAAGCCAGGCTTTCTTTCATGCGCGCCGCGCAAACACCCAATCAAGACCCCGCACGAAACTCGATGCGGCGATTCCGTGCCCGTCCGTCAGTCGTGTCATTCGATGCAATCGGCTGATCCGGGCCGACGCCGGTCGTCGTCATCTGTTGCGGCGGGATGCCCTTCGCGACCAGATAGCCTTTGACCGCATCCGCGCGCGCCTGGCTCAGCGCGATATTCGATGTGCGATTGCCCGAGTTGTCGGTGTGCCCGATGATCGCAACCGTTTTGGTCGTCATTTTCCCCATGGCGGCGGCCATCTGATCGAGAATCGCGCGACCTTGCGGCGTGAGCGTGGCGCTGCCGGTTTCGAATTCGATCGTGCGGTTCGCGAGCGTCTGATCGAGCAGGCCTTGCTCGGATGCGCTCACGCGCAGGCCGTTCTTGATCGTATAGGTCGGGTTCAGCGCATTCGCCATGTCGCTCGCGAGTTGTTGACGCTGCGATTCGTTGTGCACTTCGCCTTTCACGTCGATCTGCGTGCCGTCGATTTTCAACTGGCCTTTGCTGATCTGCTTCAATTGCGGACCGATCAGCTTTTGCACGTTGGCGGACCAGTTCGGCGGTGTCGCCACGTCGGCGACTTCGATCTGGTCGACCACGTTGGCCGCGCCGTATGTGTCGCGCAGTCGTGCGAGCACGGCCGCCTTGGTCGCTTCGTCCGGCACCTTGCCGCCAACCACCACCTGGCCCGGCGTCGCGTTGGCGGGCGGCGGCGCTGCGCTGATTGCGCCGGTGCCCGCGCCGGTCGTGCCGCTGGCGAGCCCGGCCGTGGTCACTGCGGGTCCCGCATTACCCACCGGCGCCGACGCAGCCGGCGGCAAAATCGTGGTGTGAATCGAAATACCGCTGTTGTCGACCGGCGTGACGCGAGCGGGGCCGTCGTTGTCGGCATGCGCGAGGGCGCTGAGCAGAAGGCCCGCAAGCAGCACGGACGTCCGCGTGGAGAGGGTCAGCATCGTGTCACGCTCCCGTGAATGCTTCGCGGAACGTGTCGATGCTGACGCGCAGCGACAGTTGCGGTTGGTCGAGGTAACTGACGAGCTTGCTGATGCCATGATCGTTCTGTGCGTGTTCGTCGATCCACTCGGGGTCGTCGATATCGATGTTATGTGCCGCATACGACTGCGGATCGACCACGCTGTGCAGCGTTTTGGCCGACGCGCCATTAAAGCCGATGATGAGCCGCTCGCGCTCGGCAATCGTGCCGATGAAAATCGCCAGTTCGAAATCCGCCTGCGCGACGAACGGTGCGATCAGTTCGAGCCAGAACGCGGCCACGAGACTGCGGTAGAACGGATCGTTCGGCAGCGGCAAGGTCAGCCCGCGTTCGAGATGCGACGAACCGCTTTGCATCACCGGACGCAGCAGCGAGCCGAGCGCGAGCATCGCGCCGCGCAAACGCACCGGATGGCCGCTCGCGAGCAGCATCTGTTCGAGGCCCGCGAGCGTTTGATGCTCGACGAAATCGTTGAAGGTGCCGTCGTGCGGATTGCCAGGGCCGCCGCCGATCTCGATCGGCACCTGCATGTCGCCAAGTGCCTGCAGCGCGCCCGGCGGTTCGCTCGCGCCAAGCAGCGGCTTCATCTGCGCCGCGACGCGCGACCACAGCCGCGCGAAGGCAAGCGGGCTGTGCGCGAGAAACGTCAGCGGCTTTTCGACTTCGAGCGCGGTCGCGGCAAGAAACGGAAAACGCCGCGAGGATTGATCGTGGCTGGCCATCATATGCCCGGCAATCGCCAGTTTGCTGCGTGAACCGAGGAACGCGAAGTGCATCGGCTTGGCGTTTTCGTAGACGATCTTCCAGCGTGGATCGTCGCTCAGCAGTTCCATGGCTTCCGCGATCCAGCGGTCGAGCGTGGCGAGCAGCTGCGGATTATGGGCGCTCTTCACAAAGTCGCCGCGCGACGGGATCTTGCCGAAGTAGGCGATTTGCGCCTGCACGGTTTGCGTCATTGCGCACCCCCTGTATTCGAAACCGCGGCGGCGGCCGTAGCCGGACGCGCCGCTTGCGAGGCCGGCGCGATCGCGGGCGCGGCGCCCGGTGCACCCGCGGCGGTCGCGTTGACCGAATTCGCCGCCGCGCTCACATCCGCCACCGAGGAGGGCAGCCGCAAGCCGCGCAGGCTCTGCTGTTGCGGCGCATCGCTCGTGCCGCTCGAAGCCTGCGACGTGCTGATGATGCGCATGCTGACCGCCACCGTCACGCTGCCTTGCGTCCACGACAGATCGAACGTGCCGTCCGGACGACGCTTGCGTTGCGCCGAATTGATCAGCTTTTCCAGGCCGTAGCGGCCCGGTTCGTTGACCAGTTGCAGCGTGCGGCCGTCGAAGGTCGTGGCGTTCAGCGTCGCGCCCGGCGAACCCGAAGGATTCGGCCATACGAAGTTGGTCCACTGCGGCGGCGTGTTCCGGTAGCGCATCTGCTGGCCGTCGATTGCAAGCGTGTATTCCGTCGTGCCGCTGCTCGGCTGCGGCAAGATCTGGAACACGGTCTGCGGTTCGGACGAACTCTGGCCCGACGCACCGGCCGCGCCGCCGGCAAGCGGTGCCACCCAGCGCGCGAAGCCGTTGGTGAAATCGGGCGTGAGCGCGAGGCCCATATCGCCCCACGTCCGCGCCGTCAGCGTGTCGCCACGGCGCACCGCGAGCGGCCCGAGCGTGGTGCCGACGAACTTGGCAATCGCGCCGTCCGGACCGAACACCTGGGCTATTTCGCCCGCGCCGGCTTCGACCTTCGCGTCGCTCGTGAATGGATACTTGTTGGCTAGCGAACCCTGGAAGCTCTGATAAACCTGCGCATTCCACACCTTGTTGACTTCGACGCTGGCCGGCTGGATCACCACCGCGTACGCCGCCATCAACGGGCGCACGAGCAGCGGGCGCAGTGCTTTGCGTTGCGAGTCGGTGAGACCGGTGAGCATCTGTTCGTCGACGTATTTCAGCGAATCGGCAAGCTCGGAGCCGCTGCCGTCGAGCGTCTGCTGCATCAGTTGACGCGCGCCCGGTCCCGGATCGCCCTGATTCTTGATCACGTTAAAGCGTGTGCGGACCTTCGACAGCGTGTCCATATAGCCCTTGAGCATCGAGCCATTGTCGCCGCTTACCACGATGCGGCCCAAGGCCGAGAACTCCTGCCCGATCGGACCCATCGGCATCTCGACCGGATTGCCGTTGATATCGATATTCGCGTTGATCTGGCCGGTCGGCGCCCGCGAGAACCAGTTCTTGAACCAGCTCGTCACGCCGGTTTGCGCGCGCTTCAGGTTCGCGTTGAAGAGCGAGGGGTTGTCCCACGAAGTCTGGTCGTACGCGGTTTCGAGCACCTTGCGGATCGGCGAATCCTGCGGGTCGCCGAGACGGTTCATCGCATCCACGGCCTGACCGAAACTGCCGAAGCTCTGCACCGCGATGCCTTGCATGAACTTCTGCCAGTGCATGGCGTACTCGGTCTTGTACATCGTGACGAGCGCTTTCTGGATCTGCTCGGGACTGCCTTCCAGCGTCAGGTCGTCGTGGGCTGACGTGTTGAGCACCCAGTCCTTGGCCTGCAATTCCTTGGTGGCCGCGTCGCGAATGGCGGGCTGCACGTACTGGAACCACGCTTCTCGCGTGAAGGTGCCGGGAATCGCGTAACTGCCCGCCACCAGCGCCGTATTGTTTTCGCCGACAATGCGCGCGATCGTCATCGGCGCGAAACGGGTCGATGCGCGTGCCTTGATTTCTTCGTACACGCGTTGACGGGCCGGCATGCCGCGCACCACGCGGCGCAGGTTCTCGCGCGTCTGGTCGACGAGACCGAGGTTCTGGTCGATCATCGGCCAATCGTCGTCGGACACGCGCGAAAGGTAGAAGGTGATCATGCGTTCCGCGCTGCGGATCATCTCGTCGCGCGGCATGTTGCCGCGATTCGTTTCGAGCCAGCCGCGCCAGAAGCGGGCAACCTGGTCGGTGAGGTGAGCCGTTTCCACATGACGCTTGTCGCTCAGCATCAGGTAGGTCTTGAGTGCGTTGTACGCATCTTCGACGTTGGTCGGCGAGGCATCGCTATAGAGTCCACCCTGGCTGTTCGCGCTCATGGCCGAATGCGTGGAGACCGGAATCGCGGCGGCGTCCGGTGCGCGGTTAAGCGGCGCGAGTTGGTCGGGGTGTGCGTTGACGTCCTTCAGGAAGGAAGCGAGATTCTGCGAGACCGGGTCGAGCAGGATCTGGCGCACGCCGTTGTAGTACTCGGTAAGCAGACGCTGTTCGAGCCGGTCGCCCTGATAGAGGCCGAGCGATACCGCAAGCGGCTTGTCGCGCCGGAACTGCTCGAGCTGGTCGATGCGGTCCTCGAGCACGTCCATGGCCTGCAGCCGCGATTGCAGATCATTGCGGTTCTGCTGCAGGCGCACCACGTTGTCGAGGTCGGCCTGCACGTTCGCCGTGAGTTGCTGGTTGTTGACCGTCGACCAGGTCCAGCCGCCGAGCGCCAGTGCGAGCACCGCGACGAAGCCGAAGAAGGTCGCATAACGCATGCGCGTTTTCGCGGGGCTGGCGAATTGCCTGACCGTTTGCCGGTCGGCGAAGATCACCTTGGAGAACAGGTCGCGCAGAAAGAAGCCGTTCTTCGAAAACGCGCTATGCGGCTTGGGCAGGCTATCGGCGCTCAGACCGAAACGGTTCGCGATGCGTGTGGCCGCGGCGCTATTGGTCTCGCCTTCCTGCAATGCACTGGTGAAGTAGAAGCCGCGGAAAATGGGCTTGTACTGGAACGGGTTGGTCTCGAACAGTGTGGCGAGAAACGCGCGCAACGCAGGTTTGATGGTGGAAAATTCGAGCGGAAAGCTCAGCTGACCCGGCGAGAGCTTATTGCCGCGATTGATCGACATCTGCGCGACGCTGATTTCTTTCAGGCCGTCGTACAGCTCCTCGAAGTGCTCGTCGAAGAGACCCACCACGTCGCGCTTTTCGTCCGGCTCGTAGGGCAGGGTGGCGCCCCACACGCGGTCGTATTCGTGACGGTCGCTGCCGCTGAAGAATTCGGTGAAGCCGGTAATCAGGTCGGCCTTGGTGAACATGACATACACCGGCGCGAAGACTTCGAGCTTCTCGGTCAATTCCTGCACGCGTTGGCGCAGATTCTTGGCGAGATTGATCGCGAATTCAGGCTTGCTGTTGGTCAGCTCCGCAATGCTGGCCGTGACGATAATGCCGTTGATCGGCGCCTTCGGCCGGAAACGTTTGAGCAGGCTTAGGAAACCGAGCCATTCGGTGCGATCTTCCTCGTGCACGGAATAGCGCCCCGCGGTGTCGAGCAGAATGCCCTCGGTCGTGAAGAACCAGTCGCAATTACGCGTGCCGCCAATGCCGTGAATCACCGCGTTGTTCTTGTCGGCAAACGGAAATTGCAAACCCGAATTCAACACTGCGCTGCTCTTGCCCGCGGCGGGGTTGCCGATCACGATGTACCACGGCAACTCGTACAGCGCCGAGCCGCCCGAGACCTGACCGATCTTCGAGGTCTTGATGGTCTTCACCGCCTCGACGAGGCGCGTGCGCAGCACGTCGAGTTCGGCCTGGCGCGCGGGGGTGGGCGCGGGGCCGGCTTCAGTCTGCTTTTCCGCCTGCTGCTCGAGCATTTCGCCGAGCTTGCGGTTCGCGCGCCGCGCGCGCAGACGGCGTACCACCCATACCAGCAGCCACAGCGCGACCACGACGCCGAGCGCGATGGCTGGCCACATCAGGTCGATCTGCAAGGTATCCGCGCCGATGAATAGAACAGCAGCGAGCGCGAGCAAGCCGATGATCGAGAGCGTGCGTGTGTGGGTCAACACGTTGAGAATGCGTCGCATAAGCCGTTCAGGTCTGGGTGATGAATGTCGTGGCGCGTGCTGTGGCGCACGGCATGGTGCGCGTATGGCGTTTGAAATAAATCGAGTGCATGTTCAGGCGAAAGCGAATACGGCAAGATTGTTAAATCCGCGAAAAAAAGCCGCAGAGAATGTGATCGGCGCAATGCCGTTATGCATGCGGCATTGCCGCTTTTCGCCAGAAAATCTGATTGAACGCCCCATTGTCAACCTCTTATTCCCCGCTTTGCCCTAATGACCGCGCCCGAGGACGAAGCCGGGTTTGTGATATTCGACGTGCCCGAGATCCATCATTTTCCAGCGCCCACCCCACGTCAGACCGACCTGTTCCGCTGTCTGTCCGTATAGCTGATAACCTCGCATGGCCCAGGGATCTTTTTCTGAAATGACGAGTTTGCCGTCGCGCAAAAATGCATTGTCCGCGGCAAGCCCGTATTGGTGGTAGCTTTGAAACGCTGCGGCATTAGTGACGTTGCCCCCCATTTGCGCCAGCCGGTTTTGCCGCTCCGGACTGCGATAACCTTCCAGTAAGGCCATTTCATACCCGTATTGCTCGTGCATGATTTTGTAGACGAGCAATAAACGTGTTCTGAAATCGGCATCGAGCAAATTCCAGTCGCGGCTCGCGTCTTTAAGCGCGGGCCGGATCTGCTCGACTTCCTGCGTGGCAAATACCTCCGGTGGCAGCGGCGGCGGGGGCACGAGCTGTTCGCCGTTCAATAACGCGGCAATTTTCTCGTCCGGTACCCGCGCAGTGTCATCGAATTGGAATAATTGCCGGCCGCGTAAAGCCAATGCCACCAATGGAGGCGTCGCAAGAATACCTGTGGTGGTAAAAATCAGCAAGCGCCGCTTTACCAGTAACTTTTGCATATCGATTGCGGTCGATTGCGAAATTTTTGCCGAGCGCGCTAATTGGCCGCGTGCGCGAGATGCACTTCGCGATGCTCCGCGCATAAAGCGACCGTGAATAGTGAGAGCCGCGTCCAATAAAGAGGCGCGTACTGCCGGCAATAGCAGCATTGCGGCGATCACGACGGCGAGCGCGAAATAGGCGAAAAGTACTACGGCAATCAAAGGCGACCCCGGAAATTGGAAAGAATTGTATTTTGCAATGCTTGCTCTTAGAATCAGGCCTGCTCTGAGAGGAGCCGGAGCGTATTATCACGGCGAAATAATCCAGGATTCAATGAGACAGTGAATGAGTGCGCCGGAAAGTTCGAATTCCAAAGCCCCGCCTAGCCTGTTATCCGATAAGGCTAAAGGCGCTGATGGCAATGGTTCGCGAATTCTTGCGAACCTCGAAGGCCGCGTTGCGCCGCCTACGGAAAAACCACGCCGGTCGAAAGCGGTGCTCGCGCTGGTCGCCTTGCTCGTGATCGCAGCCGGCGGCTGGGGAGCGTGGCATATGCAGCAGCGCGTACAGAGCGAGTCGCTGGCGGAGGTCACGCCTGCCAGCGTCGAGAAGGCTGCCGCGCCCGCGGTTGCTGCAAGCAACGTGCCGCAGGTTGTCGCGAAAGCAGAGGTGCCGGCCGCGGCGTCGTCGCAAGCGGCGACCATCGTTGCCGACGACAGCGATAGCAAGGCCGCTGCGGCATCCGCCACGGCGCCCGCCAGTGGTGACGCCAGCCGCCTGTCGCGCGCGCTTGCCGACGGTGCGGAACCGAGCAGCGCACCTGCACCGGTTGCATCCGCAACGGCTGCTTCAGCGGTCACGGTGCCAGCGGCGAAGCACGGCAAAAACGCGACGGCTGTAGCCTCCAAGGAGAAGCACGAGAGCGCGGCGCACGGCAAGAAGGAAAGCACGGCGGCCGGTAACCGTCACGCGAGCGCGCCGACTGCGGTCGCGCAGTCGAAGAAAGCGCGCGCGACCAGCAATGCTTCGAAGGATGATTCGGATGCCGATCTATTGGCGGCTCTCGTCGCGCGGACCAAACCGGCGGACACCAAGCCCGCGGCAGAGGACACGGCGACCAAGGTCAGTGCGAGCGCTGCCGGCAACGCCAAACTGGCTGAACGCGTGAAAGAGTGCGGCAAGCGTGGCTTCTTCGAAGACCAGTTGTGCCGCTGGCGCGTATGCGACGGTCACTGGGGTAAGGATCCGGCCTGTCCGGCTTCGGCGCAGCAGGCACGCCAGCCTTGACGCATTCTTTATTTGCCACGCAAACCGTGGTGGATGGGGGAAGTGAGCGAGCTTTGGCGGCGAGTCTGGCAACGCTGCGTGCTATACGCTTTGCATGCCTACGCGATTACAGAAGACGCGTCTGAATCGATTTTATAGTCGGGATTGTCTGGTTTCATGTCGATCTGCTGGCGCGGCCGAGGCCGATCACGCTGCGAAACCGACGGAATTGTCGCGCGGACTGCGCGCCCGCATTGAACCCGCTTCAGGCGGGATGCAGGCCGCGCAGTAACTGACGGACACGCGACAGATCCTGATCGACGTGCTCCGCTTTCTCGAACAACTCCGCCAGCCAGTCGACGAACGCGCGCACGCGTGGCGAGACGCGGCGATTCTTCACATACGCGACCGAGACCGGCATCGGCACCGGCTTCCATTGCGGCAGGACTTCGCGCAAAAGTCCAGAATCCAGATAGGGTTGCGCGGCGATGCGGGCGGGCTGGATCAAGCCGAGGCCTTGCAAGCCGCAGGTGAGATAGGCCTGTTCGTCGCTGACTTTGACGAAGCCTTTTACCTTGACGTTTTGCGCTTCGCCGTCCACTTCGAAATCGAAATCCACTTCGCGTCCGTTGTGCGGCGACATGCAATTGACGGCCGCATGTCCGCGCAAATCGTCGAGGTTCGTGGGTGTGCCATGACGGGCCAGGTAGGCCGGACTCGCACAGGTCACGTGTTCGAGCGTGCCGAGTTGGCGCGCGACCAGATTCGAATCCGGCAATTCGCCTAGCTGGATGCTGCAGTCGATTGCTTCGGAGATCAGATCGACGGTGCGGTTGCTGATGCCGATAGCGAGATCGAGGTTCGGGTAGCGCGTGTGGAAGTCGTCCAGGGCCGGCAGGACGATCGTGCTTGCCACCGCGCCGGGCATTTCGATACGCAGGCGCCCGGTCAGGTTATCCGTGGCGTGCCGGATGCTGGCTTCCATTTCGTCGATGTCGGCGAGGATTTGCGCGCAGCGCTCGTAGTAGGCCGCGCCTTCGGGTGTAATGCTCAGGCGCCGCGTGGTGCGGGCGAGGAGAACTGTGCCTAGCAGCGCTTCCAGATTCTGGACGATGGTGGTCGCCGTGGCGCGGGGAATGTTGAGGGATTCCGCTGCGCGGGTGAAGCTGTTGGTGTCCACGATTCGGATGAATGTGCGCATTGCGGTTATTCGGTCGATCACGGGTTGTGCTCCAGTCTGGGGTTGGGGGTTGGCTGCGGGGCGGTTTTTGTTTGTGACCTTCGGGGTGTTGGCCTTTCCTTGATTTCGCTGTGGTCTATTCGCGTTGCCCCTGTGCGGGGCGGCACTTACTTTCTTTGCCGCCGCAAAGAAAGTAAGCAAAGAAAGCGGCTTTACACCGCTAGCTCATAAGCGGGTCCCCTGGCTTGGAGGGGGGAGTGGCGCATCTGGAATCCGCGTTCTCGCACATTCCGCCCCGGTGACAAGGCAGTCATGCTTCCGGCGGCGCTGCGCGCGCCGCAGCGGTCTTCATTGAACAGTGGCCTTAGGGTGTCGCCGAGGCGAAGCCGACGGCCCCCACGGCGTTAGTCCTACTGACGGGTTCCCGCGCATACCCGTCCGCGACGCACGCAGTGCGGAGTGGGAGCGGATGATGGCTTTGTCACTGGAGTGGAATGTGCGAGGGCACGGATTCCAGATGAACCACTGCCGTGGCTGTGCGGGGGACCCGCTTAAGAATTAGCGGTGTGAAGCCGCTTTCTTTGCTTACTTTCTTTGCGGCGGCAAAGAAAGTAAG
>NZ_JARESX010000085.1:0-27499 GCF_046026435.1 Paraburkholderia sp. RL17-381-BIF-C
TTGTGTGGATACTGCCGCCGGAATATTGAGATTTGTCATCGGTCTTTATGCTCCTGCATGTCCCCTGGTGATTGTATTGATAGTGCGCGGCTGGGCCACGCTTCGTCATTTTCTTGGTTCGGCATTCTAATTGAATGTTGTGCATCCAGGATCGAGATTCCGTATATCTAATTAATTTCTGCTTACCCGGACCAACGAAATATATGTCACAAAAATGTTTATTCACCTCCGCCGGACGGTCAGGCGGCGCGAGCATGGGACACCGCTCAACGTGCGCCGGCGGCATGACGATGTGACTGTACGAGGCGCCTTCCTGCAGGAGTTTCAATGAAAGTCAATGCAGCCTCTTATCCGTTCCGGCCCGACGGTATGTCGGATCTTCAGGACAACGCACCCAACTCGCAGAATCGCGGCGCTCCAGCGCATGTCGGCAACCGGCAGAACCCGGCTCAACCATCCACGCCCATCGCAAAAGCCGACGCGTCGATAAAGGCCGCTCCGCAGTTGCCCTCCGGGGAGGTCGGCGCGGCGGCAGCCGCCAGCACGATCGATGTCGAGGCTAACGCCATGGCGACGCAGGCGGTCATCGGCAACGAGGTCGCTGCCGATATGGAGACGTTCAATGCGTCGCTCGCCGCGGTCGATCAGGATATCGACCAGGGCCGCGATACGACCGACCACCTGATCGCGGCCGCGTCGACCTACAACCGCGTGCGGCAATTGAACGCATCAGACAAACCGACGCCCGAACTGCAGTCGAAGATCGACCGGCTCAAAACTGCCCTGCAGAACGCCAAAGGCGATGAGTCGCTGGACACCATCGGACAGAAGGCCAACGTCGACCTGTCCGCGCTCACTCATCATGCGGATGCCGCTTCAACCTACGGAAAATATGGTAAGGCGGCGAGCACCTATGCACGCGCGCTCATCTTCGACGAAGCGCGCTTCAACAATTCCGCCCTCCTGAAGAACACGCCTCTCGCGGCGTGGCAGCGGCCGAACCAGAGCGTGCTCGATCCTCTGGGGCCGAATGGTCGCCTGGGCATTCTGACGGGTACTCGTCTGAATGCCGCCGCGAGTTATTTCACGAAAGGCGGGCTGTCTTTTCTGTCCGGCATGGAGAAATTGCATAAAGGTCAGGATCCGACGAAGGACTTCATCACGGCGGGTGCGACCACGGCACAGGGCATCAACGAACTCACCATCGGCGTCGGCACCGATCTGGGCAATCACCTGGTCAAGCTGCAACAGGCGAAACGAACGCTGCAAACAGCTAGGCAACCAGGCACCGTGACTGGCGGATCCACGGGCGAGGCAGGGCGAGGCCCGGGCGGCGCGACGCAAGGTGCGCCGGAACCGGTCGCCGGACCCAGTGGCGCGACGCAAGGCGCTCCGCAACCGGTCACTGGACCCACTGGCTCGACGCAAGGCGCTCCGCAACCGGTCGCCGGACCGAGCGGCTCCGCGAACTTTGCCGACTTCGATCCGCACGGCAAGCTCGATGACGAAATCGACGCGCTCGACAAGCAAACCACTGGACACATCGACGACCAGCTCGTGCAGCAACAACAAAGCTTGCGCGACGACGTTATCGAAAAGCTCGCGAAGACGAATCCCGACGTGCAGCAACTCGAATTACAGGACGCGACGAACGATCTCGCCCCCCAGTATTTCGAAATGCAGAACCTCGCGACAAAACTGAAAAGCTCGACCGCCGACGCGGCCAGCGACGCCCACGAGAATATCAAGACCATCGACGCCAAGGCACGGGACGTCATCGCCCAACTCAAGAGCCAGGGCTTCGATACGGCAGACGCCGCACGCCAGTCGGGCAAGCCGCAGGCGCTCGAACTCGGCAAGCAGCTCGATCAGCTGGCGGGCCTGAAGCACGCGGCCTACGACCAGTTCAACAGCGCCATGCAGGAGCGGGAAAACGCGCTGACCGATTCGAGGACGGCTTTCGGCGACCTCGGCAAACTGCTGAGGGATACGCCCGCAAGCGAGCGTCCATCGAAGCTGAAGGAGTGGTCCGACAAATACACGGATTTCTTTGCGAAGCGCCAGGCCAACATACTCTCGAAAACCGACAGCTGGCCCGACTGGATGAAGATATCCAAGCCGCTGCGCATGCAGATGGTGCCGGCGGCGATCAATGCCGCTCTTGGCGGCGCATCGTTTGGCGTCGCGCTGGACACGTATCTGCAAAAGCAGAAGGCAGGCAAGCTGACGCCACAGGACCGGATGGACTTCGGCGCCTCCGTGATCAATCTGACGAGCGGCATGATTGGATTCGTGCCGGTAGTCGGGCCGGCCCTGTCTTTCGCGCTTGCGACCACCGGGCTCATCCTCGGCGGAATCTCGGATCAGTACGACGCCCGCATGCGCGAAACCGACACGTACAACCTCAAGGAAAAGATACGCGAGGAATTCAACGCGAAGCACCCCGGCAATCAGATCGCCGAGCCCTACGACGGAGATTGAGCCGCGCCGGTTTGCGTGACGCCGACGTCACGCAAACTCGTCGCCGAGTTCGATCGTGACTTCGCGCGGCACCGCCTCGCCGTTCGCATACTGTTCCTCCAGCGAACCCAGCGAGGCCTCGACATACGCCCGCAGCACCGCGAAACCGCGGCCACGCAGCCGCGCCGGCGAGGCGCGATAACGCGCCAGCGCCGCCGGCGCAATCACCACGGTCATCACGATACGGCGCGCCGTTGCGCCGAACCGCATCGCCACCCAGTGAACCGCCAGCGTCGGCGTGCCGTCTTCCGCGGCACGCTGGATGAACTGCGTCTGCTCGGGAAACAGATCGCTGATGACGCGCGCCAGTTCCTCGAACTCGGGATTGGCGCAGTCGTATTGGTAAGCTTCCATGGGGAGTGCCAAAAGGATAGGCGTGAAAGGAGGCCGATTGTAGAGAACGGCCAATGGTTCAACATGGCGCGCGCACCGAGCGCGCCATCAAGCGGTCATCAGACGGCCATTAAGCAACGATCAAGCGGCCGGCGTGCGGCCATCAAACGCGGCCATCGAGCGCAGCCCTCATGCCGCCACCGCCGGACGCCTGAACGCCCGCAACAGCAGCCCGGCGACGATCACCGCGCCGACCGCATACACGGCGTCCACTGCCGCGAGCGGCACGAGTTGCGCCTGGAACATCGCGGCAGGCACGTCCACCAGCGCATGCAATGCAATCGCGAGCGGCAGGATGCCGCGCCAGCCGGCCCGCAAGCCGCGCCACATCAACACCGACAAGCCGATCTGGAACACCAGCGCGGCAATGCGTTCGAGCGCGAAAATGCCGGCGGTCTGCGGCGTCAGGCTGGCGAGAATCAGATGGATGCGCATCACCGAGTCGGTCGGCAGATTGCTCAGATAGCCGTCCAGTTCACCGCGGTTTTCGAAGATCGCGAACAGAATCCATTGAATCTGCACCAGCACGCCGACGAGCCAGGCTTCGGCGCCGCCGTGGCCCAGGCCGTAGGTCAGCGCGGTGCCATCCGCGCCGCTATCGCCCTTGCCCGCCGTGAACGCCGTGGAGCCGGACTTCGCCGCCGCGCGTTTGAGCAGCAGCCGCATGCCGATGAACCGCCCCACTTCCTCGCAGATACCCGCGGCAAGCGCGCCGTATACGACGAAGGCGACCGGATTCGACAGAAAGGTCGCGGTCGCTTCGTTCCGATGCAGCACGAAGTCGTTCAACGCGCGCTCGATCACCATGGCGAAGAGCGCAAACACGGCCACGCCGGTGATGGCGTCACGCGGCTTGAGCGCGAGCGGCCGGCGCAGACGGCGGTAGATCAGGAAAGGTAAAGCGGCGACGAGCAGCGTCGCGAGGGCGAGACTCGAGAGGGTAAGCGGTGCAACAACCATGAGTTTCCTTGCGATGACCGGCGCGCACCCACTGCGCGCCGCAGCCCGAATGATCGCAGATCGGCGGGAATTCAGCGCAAAGTGGAGGCGCGGACGATCAGTTCGCCCGGCAGCAGGCAGTCGCGCGCGGTCGTCTGAACGCCTTCGATTCGCTCATGCAGGAACTCGACCGCGCGGTAGCCGATCTCGTAGGTCGGCTGGCGGATCGTCGTGACGCCGGTCAATTCCGCCCAGTCGGGGTCGTCGATGGAAAGCAGCGCGGCGCGGGCCTGCCAGTCGGCGCCGTAGCGCGCTTTCAGATGCAAGGCGAGACGCAACGCGACGGGCGCATTGGCCGCGAACAGCGCGACGCGCGCGGACTTGCCCGTGCCGCCGGCAGCCTCGCGCGCGCGGGCGGCCGCATCGATCGCACGGTCCAGTTCGGCGAGGCTGCGCTCGACTTCGGTTGCGTCCGCGAGATTCAGCACGAGCGTGTGACCGCGCGCGGCGCCCTTCCCTTCGCCGTGGCCAGGTTGCCCGCTCTGCGCGCTCATCGCCTCGCGAAACGCCGCTTCGCGCAGTTGCCGGGAGCTGACCTGCTCGAAAGGCTGGACGACGAACCAGATATCGTCGAAGCCATTGTCCAGCAGATGCCGCGTGCCGAGTTCGGCCGCCGCCTGGTTGTCGAGACCGACCATATCCGCGACGAGCCCGTCCACCAGACGGTCGACCAGCACCACCGGAATCCCGCCGCCGCCCACGGGCCGCAGGGTTTCCTCACGCACGCCGATTGCGTTGACGATCACGCCTTCCACCCGGTACGTGGTGAGCAGTTGCAGATAGCGCCGCTCCATCTCGACTTCGTTCGCCGCATGGCAAATCAGCGGCATCAGGCCGAGCGCGTGGCACGCCGCTTCCACGCCTTGCAGCACTTCGACCGTGTAGGGATTCGTCAGGTCGGCCACCAGCATGCCGATCAGACGGTTGCGGCCACGCTTGAGGCCGCGCGCCATCTGGTTCGGCTGATAGTTCAGGCGCGCGATCGCGGCTTCGATGCGCGCGCGCAGTTCAGGCGACAGCACGCTCATCTCGCCGTTCAGATAGCGCGAAATGCTGGTCTTGCCGGTGCCGGCTTCGCGTGCGACGTCGGTGATCGTCGCGCGGCGCGGCGCGGCCTGCGGGGTCGTGCTCATCGGTGTCTCGTGGCTTGGCGCGTGGTTCGGCTCATTGAGAAAGCACTTCGCGATTGACGATGTTGCTGGTCAGTGTGCCGTCGAGCGCGGCGACGAGGTTTTCCGCCGCGTTCAACGCCATCGCGTGACGGGTTTCGTGCGTCGCCGAACCGATATGCGGCAGCGCGACCACGTTCGCGAGCTTCAGGAGCGGCGAGTCGGCCGGCAGCGGTTCGGTGTCGAACACGTCGAGACCGGCGCCGTGGATCGTGCCGTTTTGCAGCGCCTCGATCAGCGCCGTTTCGTCGACGGTCGCGCCGCGCGAGGCGTTGATCAGAATTGCGCTCTTCTTCATCGATTTCAATTCAGCCGCGCCGATCAGATGCTTCGTCTCCGGCGTCAAAGGCACTTGCAGGCAGACAAAATCAGAAGTGGCGAGCAGTTCGGCCAACTCGACGCGGCGCGCGCCGTAAGCCGCTTCAGCTTGCGGGTTCGGCGAGCGGTTGGTGTACAGCACCTTCATGTTGAAGCCGAGCGCCGCGCGCCGCGCCACCGCGCCGCCGATCCGCCCGAGCCCGACGATGCCGAGCGTCTTGCCCTGCACGTCCACGCCGAACTGCGCCGCTCCGATGCTGTGCTGCCAGTGCCCGGCCTTCACCCACTCGGCGAGTTCGACCACCCGCCGCGCCGACGCGAGAATCAGCGAGAACACCGTGTCCGCGGTGGATTCGGTCAACACGTCCGGCGTGTGCGCGAGCACGATGCCGCGGCGCGTGAGATCGGCCACGTCGAACTGATCGAAGCCCACCGAGATGGTCGACAGCGCCTTGAGCCGCGTCGCGCCTTCGAGCATGGCCGGCGTGATCTTCACGCTCGAACCGATGCCGCCGTCCGCGTCTTTCAGCGCGGCCACGAACGTGTCGTGCTGCGCGGCATCGACCTGCACCACTTGCGCATGCTGTTGCAGATACGCGAGCACATCTTCGGGCAACGACTTCCAGGCGACGATCTTCTTCATCAGCTTATTTTCCTTGCAACAGGGTGGCGAGCCGCGGACATGTTGTTCTGTTCCTGCGCCTGCGGTTTGACGATCAGCGTCAGAATCACGGCGGCGACGAGCGCCACGCTCATGAATGCATACGACGCGGCGGGCGACCCGGTCGCGCCATTCAGATAGCCGACCACATACGAGCCGACGAACGAACCGAGCGCGCCCATGCTGTTGATCAGCGCCATCGCGCCGCCCGCGACGTTCTTCGGCAGCAGTTCCGGCACGATCGCGAAGAACGGGCCATAGGGCGCGTACATCGCGGCGCCGGCGACCACCAGCAGCGCATACGAGAGCCAGAAATGCGTGGAGCCGAGCGCGTAAGAAGCCGCGAACGCCACCGCGCCGACCAGCAGAAACGGCCACACGAATACCTTGCGGCGGTTGAGTTTATCCGAAGCCCACGAAGCTGCAAGCATCGCGATGGTCGCGGCGAGGTACGGCAGCGCCGAAAGCCAGCCGGTTTCGACCATACCGAGCGTCGAACTGTTCTTCAGGATCGACGGCAGCCACAGCACGAAACCGTACACGCCGATGCTCCAGCAGAAATATTGCGCGCACAGCTTGATCACCGCGGGCGTCTTGAACGCGTCGCTGTAGTTGCGCACCGGCTTGATCGCGGCCTGTTCCGCGCGCAGCGTTTCGGCGAGGTCGTCCTTTTGCTGCTGCGTGAGCCACGACACCTGCTGCGGCTTGTCCTGCACGATGAACCACCAGATCACCGCCCACAGGATCGCGGGCGCGCCTTCGGCGATGAACATGTGGCGCCAGCCGAACGAATGCACCAGATAGCCCGACACGACCGACATCCACAGCACCGTCACCGGATTGCCGAGAATCAGGAAGGTGTTGGCACGCGAACGCTCGCTTTTGGTGAACCAGTTGCTGATGAAAATCAGCATGGCCGGCATCACGGCGGCTTCGACCACGCCGAGCACGAAGCGGATCACCATCAACGACGGAATATTGCTGACCATGCCGGTGAGCGCCGCGCAGCCGCCCCACAGCACCAGGCTCCAGAACACGAGCTTCTTGACGCTGCGGCGTTCCGCGTAGATCGCGCCGGGAATCTGGAAGAAGAAATAACCGAGGAAGAACAGCGCGCCGATCAGCGACGACAGTCCTTTGCTGATGCCGAGATCCTGGTTGATGCCGGCGGCCGACGCGAAACCGTAGTTCGCGCGATCCAGATAAGCGAGGCTGTAGGTGATGAATACGATCGGCATGATCGTCCACCAACGGCGAATCGCAAGCGATGAGGTCATGGGGTGTCTCCTTGGACGGCTTCCCGAAACAATGATGGACGGTCGTGGGGCGCTCTGTTCGAGCGCTCTTGCTGTTATCGAAGCAGCCCGGCGCGGCGCGCCGGATTGCGAAACTTGCGCCTCTTCAGGCTGCGGCGGCGATGGACGGCGCGTCGGCCGATTCCAGCGCGTCGAGTTCGGCGCGGCTCGGCAGCCCTTCCGAATCGCCGATCACCTGAATCGCCAGCGCGCCGATGCGGTTGCCGCGCGCCACGGCATGCGGCAGCGACTTGCCTTCGAGCAACGCGCTGACCACGCCGACGGCAAAACCATCGCCCGCGCCGACCGTGTCGACCACTTTCGCGACCGGCTGGCCGGCGATCACGGCGGCATCGTCGGCGGTGCGGAAATACGCGCCCTGCGCGCCGAGCTTGATGATCACGCCGCGCGCGCCGTGGTCCAGATAGAACTTCGCGATATCGTCGGGTTGCGTATAGCCGGTCAGAATCTCGCCCTCGCCGATGCCGGGCAGCACCCAGTCGGCCAGCGCGGCGAGCGCGTTCAGCCCTTCGACCATCGCGGCGCGCGACGGCCACAGTGTCGGGCGCAGATTCGGGTCGAAGGACACCGTCCTGCCGGCGGCACGCATTTCACGCGCCAGATGGAACGCGAGTTCGCGCGAGCTCGCCGAAATCGCGGGCGCCACGCCGGTCAGATGCAGATGACGCGCGGGCAATACGTAGTCCGCCGAGTAGTCTTCCAGCGACAGATGGCTCGCCGCCGAACCCTTGCGGAAATACTCGACCGCCGGGTCGCTGCCGTCGTCGTTTTTCGACTTCAGCTGGAAGCCGGTCGGATAGCGCTCGTCGGTGCTCACGCAGCGCTGGTCGATGCCTTCCTTCGACAACGTGTCGCGCACGTACTGGCCGAACGAATCGTTGCCGACGCGGCTCATCCAGCCCACCTTGAAGCCCAGGCGCGACAGACCGATCGCCACGTTCAGGTCGGCGCCGGCGATGCGCTTCGTGAACTGGCCGACGCCCGCGAGCGGGCCGGTTTCGGCGGCCACGAACATGGCCATCGCTTCGCCGTAGGTGATGACATCGAGTGGTGTGCTGGTGTTGCTCATGCTTTGCTCCTGCTTGTTCCGCGTTGCTGCGTGTTTTGCTGCGGCATTTGCTGCGCCGTTTACTGCATGTTTCGCTGCATGTTCTACGTCGTGCCAGCTTCTTGCTTGCCGCGCACCATTCGCTGCGTGCGTGCCGTTCGCCGCGTGCTCTTCCAGCGTGCTGTTTTCGGCTCCGCCGCTCTCTCAGGTCCTACCTGCCGCTCACGCGGCGGCCAGCCACGCGACGTAATGCGCCGCGTCCGTTTCGACACGGCTCGCATCGAACGGAAACTCGATGCCGCGCGGCACATGGCGCGGCAGATGGTCGAGCACCGCGGCGAATTGGGCGTCGTGGGCAGCCGGAGCCGCCGGAAAACGCCTCGCCCCTTCGCCCACCGCCGTCTTGCAGTGGATGTATTCCACATGCGCGGCCAACGGCAACGCGGCGTCGAGCGGCGCGACATCGCACCATGCCCAGTTACCCATGTCGAAGGTCATGCCGAGCACATCGGCGTGACCTTCGCGCGTCAGCGCGTCGAACAGACCGGTGAATTGCGCGAGCGAGCCGCCCTGCGCCAATTGCCCGTTTTCGACGACGAGCCGCAGCTCCGCACAGCGCATGTGATCGGCGATCACGGCGGCATTGGCGTCGGTGGCGAAACCGCCCAGCTGCAACTTGACGAAACGCGCGCCGAGCGCGATCGCTTCTTCGACCGAGAGGCGCAACGCGTCGGCGTCGAGCTTGCCGTGCGCCGTGTACAGCGAAGCCGGCGTGGAGTACACGGACCACAAACCGAGTTCCGCAATCTGCCTGCCCAGCACGCGCAGGTTGTGCGGCGTGGCGTCGGCTTGGTCGGCGAACAGTTCGCGGCGCACTTCGAAACCCGCCGCGCCCACCTGCCTGCTCACGCGCGCCCACTTCAGATGGCCGTCCGTGCGGACCGCATCCATTCCGAATGCGCTTGCGACGATCACCACGTCCGGTGCATCAACCATGTCGAATTTACTCAATCTGTTGCTGTCATCAGCATTTGGAACCGGTTCCAAATGCACTTCGAAAAAAAGCGCCGAGGCGCTTGCGATGCCCGAATAGTGCGCCGAGGTCGGCGTCATGCACCATAGTGGAAATCCCTAGGCGTGCCGGGCATGGGCAACGGCGGTCTCGCTTCAAGGGCCGTTGTCCAGACACAGCGCGAGAAATCGCTCCACCACCCGCGATGGCGCGCTCGCATGGGGTACCAGAATCGACAGCCGCCGCGTGAGCGGCTCCGGGCTGAGCGAAAGCAGGCAGAGCGCGCGGTCCTCGTGCCGCATCGACATCGCCGAGACGAAGCCGATGCCCATGCCCGCGCGCACCGCCTCCTTCACGCCTTCCACACCGGCAATCTCGAGCGCCACACGCATCGGCACGCCGGCCCGCGCGAAGGCCCGCTCGACGATTTGCCGCACGCCCGAACCTGCCTCGCGCAGCACCAGCGGATGCTCGCCGAAGGCCGCCAGGTCGGCCGGGCCGCCGTCGCCCAACTGTGCCAACGGATGCGAGCGCGGCATGATCGCGACGATTTCGTCCTCGCGCCATGCATGCACGGCGGTGTCCGGCGGCAGGTCCTCGCCGACCGGTCCCTCGATCATTGCAATGTCCACCGAACCGAGCGCGGCGACGATTTCGGTGGTGTTGCCGTCGGCGGTATGCAGCGTCACGTCCGGATAACGGCGATGGAAATCGGCGATCAGATACGGCAGCAGATAACTCGCCGGCGTGGTGCTCGCGCCGATCCGCAAGGAGCCCTGCTCGAGACCGCGTAAAGCGTCGCGGTACGCATGGGCTTGCCGCCAGGTGTCGCGCAGCCGGGTGGCGTAGCTGGCGAGCTGCTCGCCCGCGGGCGTGAGGCGCACGCCGCGGCCGTCGCGCTGATACAGCGGCTCGCCGAACTCGTCCTGCAAGTGCCGCAGTTGGCCCGACACGGCCGGTTGTGACAGATGCAACGCCACCGACGCCCGGCTGATGTTGCGATGCTCTGCGACGGCTGCAAACGTTATAAGTTGGTCCGGGGTCATGATGGTCCAAGTATCGGCTCAAGCGATACTTTACATTCTAAATCATGATTTTTCATATCGATATATCTACTTTAGGATTAGCCCCATCGAATCTTAGTCAGTCACAGAAAAGGGCTGCACCATGTCCACCGCTCGACTCACCGCCGCCAGTACGTCGCCCGCCGGGTTGTCCACCCGCGGCCAGCTCAACGGCATTCTCTTCGTCGCGCTGTTCGCCGCCGCCGTGACGCGGATCGCCGCGATTCCGGCCGTCGCCGGACTGGGCCTGAGCCCGCTGATCGTCGGCATCGTGGCCGGCGCCATTTACGGCAATGCGCTGCGCGACGGCATGCCCGCCAGCTGGGCGGCCGGCGTCAACTTTTCTGCGCGCAAGCTGTTGCGCATTGCCGTGGCGTTCTTCGGGCTGCGCGTGAGCCTGCAGGAAATCGCTCAGGTCGGCGTGCCCGGCCTCGCGGAATCCGTCCTGATCGTGGTCAGCACGCTCGTGATCGGCACGTGGGCCGGCATGAAAATCATGAAACTCGACCGCGACACCGCCTTGCTGACCGCGGCGGGCAGCGCGATCTGCGGCGCGGCTGCCGTGCTCGCCTTCGAATCGACTCTGCAATCGAAGCCGCACAAGAGCGCCATGGCCGTAGGCAGCGTAGTGTTGTTCGGCACGCTCTCGATGTTCATGTACCCGGTGCTGTTCAACGCAGGCTGGCTGCATCTGGATACGGTTGGCGCGGGTCTCTTTTTCGGCGGCACGATCCATGAAGTGGCGCAGGTGGTCGGCGCGGCCAGCAATGTGAGCCCGGAAGCAACGCACATTGCCACCATCGTCAAGATGACCCGCGTGATGTTGCTGGTGCCGGTGCTGCTGGTGGTCGGCCTGTGGGTGAACCGTTCCGCGCGCCGTAACGCCGCTTCGGCCGGCGCGGCAGACGGTGCCCACGCACCCCGCAAGCTGGCGATTCCGTGGTTCGCGCTCGGCTTTCTCGCCTTCGTCGTGATCAACTCGCTGCACGTGCTGCCCGAAGCCGCGACCAGCACGCTCAACACGCTGGACACCTTCGCGCTGACCATGGCCATGACCGCGCTCGGCATCGAAACACGCATCTCGCAGATCCGGCAGGCCGGCCCCCGCGCACTGACCACCGGCTTCATTCTGTATGTGTGGCTGATTGCCGGCGGACTGGGTATCACATGGACTGTCCAGCACCTGTTCGGCTAAGCCGCCCTCGCCTTCACACTCACCCCGCCGCGTGCGGGGTTTTGCGCATTCTGGAGACCCATGCGGCGCGCTCGCGCGGCATACTGGTTGCTGGCGTCGTCCGCTCATGCAGTCCGCTTATGCGCGCTGTCAATGCAACCGGAATGAGGATCGATCGATGAGCCTTGAACTCTACTATTGGGACGGCCTGCAGGGCCGCGGCGAATTCGTGCGGCTCGCGCTGGAAGAAGCCGGCGCCGACTACGTGGAAGTGGCGCGCGGCGAACCGTCGGAAGGCTTGGGCACGAAGGCGATGATGTCGGTGATGAGGAGCAAGGACGAGCCGTATCCGCCGTTCGCGCCGCCGTTCCTGAAAGACGGCGAACTGGTGATCGCGCAGACCGCCAACATCCTGTTCTATCTCGGCCCGCGGCTGAATCTCGCGCCCACGGTGGAAAGCCTGCGTTACGTGGCCAACGGCCTGCAACTGACGATCGCCGACATGGTCACCGAAGCGCACGACACGCACCACCCGCTCGCCAGTTCGCTTTACTACGAAGACCAGAAAGACGCCGCCAAAGTGCGCGCGCACGACTTCATCGACAACCGCATTCCGAAGTTCATGTCGTACTTCGAGCGCGTGCTGAAACAGAATCCGGCCGGCGACCGCTTCATGGTGGGCGACGCGCTCACTTACGTCGACCTGTCCATGTTCCAGTTGATCGACGGCCTGCTGTACGCGTTTCCGCGCGCGCTCAAACGCTTCGGCGAACACTATCCGCGGCTCGCCGCGTTGCACGACGCGGTGATCGAGCGGCCGAACATCGCCGCATACCTGCAGTCCGAGCGGCGTATCGAACACAACGAGGCCTGCATCTTCCGGCACTATCCGGAACTCGACCAGGCGGCCGCTTGAGCCGCGCCAATTTTCTTCGCTCACTGACTGTAGCGCGCCCGCCATCCGAAGCGGGCGCGCTGTCGTTGCCGTGCGCGCTTTTCAACCCACTCTCACGCCCCGTACCGTCGACGTGCTTTCATTCCTGCTGAAGCTGCGCACCCGCGCACAAGATCTGTTCCGCCTCTCCGACGCCCACACGATGCTGGTCTGGTCGGTGGTGGTCGGCGTCGCGGGCGCCTTCGCCACGATCGCCTTTCGCGAGGCCATCGCGCTGCTGCAATTCGCAGTGGTCGGCAAGGCCGGCAGTTTCGTCGAAATGGCGCGCAGCCTGCCGTGGACCGTGCGGATATGGATGCCCGCCGCCGGCGGCCTGATCGCCGGCTTCTTTCTGCTGATCGCGCAGCGGCATGCGGACAAATGCAACCACATCGATTACATGGAAGCGGTCGCGATCGGCGACGGCGTGGTGCCGGTGAAGCTGAGCTTGTGGCGCAGCGTGTCGTCGCTGTTCACGATATCGAGCGGCGGGTCGATCGGCCGCGAAGGTCCGATGGTGCAACTGGCGGCGCTGGCCGCTTCGCTGATCGGACGCTGGGTGCATTTCGATCCGTCGCGGCTGCGTCTGCTGGTGGCATGCGGCGCGGCCGCCGGGATCACCTCCGCATATAGCGCGCCGATTGCGGGCGCGTTTTTCGTCACCGAAATCGTGCTCGGCTCGATTGCGATGGAAAGCTTTGGGCCCGTGGTGGTCTCGGCCGTGGTGGCCAACATCACGATGCGTGAATTCGCCGGCTACAAGCCGCCGTACGAAATGCCGGTGTTTCCGCCGGTAGCCGGTCTCGAAGTGCTGTTGTTCGTCGCGCTCGGCTTGTTGTGCGGCGCGGCGGCTCCACAGTTTCTGCGCCTGCTCGACGTGTCGAAGAAAAGCTTTCGCAAGCTGCCGGTGCCGCTGCCCGTGAGACTCGCGCTCGGCGGCCTCGTGGTCGGCATTCTGTCGGTGTGGACGCCCGAGGTGTGGGGCAACGGCTACAGCGTCGTCAACTCGATCCTGCATTCGCCGTGGACATGGACCGCGCTCGTTCTCGTGCTGGTGTTCAAGCTCGTCGCCACTGCGGCCACGGCGGGCTCCGGCGCGATCGGCGGGGTGTTCACGCCGACGCTGTTCGTCGGCGCGGTGGTCGGCTCGCTGTTCGGCCAGGGCATGCATGCGCTGTGGCCGCACGGCACGTCGGCCCCGTTCGCGTATGCGATGGTCGGCATGGGCGCGTTTCTGGCGGGCGCAACCCAGGCGCCGCTGATGGCGATCCTGATGATCTTCGAGATGACGCTCAGCTACCAGGTGGTGCTGCCGCTCATGCTCTCGTGCGTGGTCGCCTATTTCGTGTCGCGCGCGATCGGCAAGACATCCATGTACGAAATCACCTTGCGGCGCCACAACGAGGAACAGGAGCGCTCGCGCCTGCGCGCCACGCAAATGCGCGAGCTGATCCGCCCAGCCGAAACCGTCGTGCCGCCCAACGCGACCGTGCAGGACATGACGCGCGTGTTTCTCGAATATCCGGTGAAATATCTTTACGTGGCCAACGAGTCGGGCGCGTTTCTCGGCGTGGTCGCGCTCAAGGACATCACCTCCGACCTGCTCGACGGGCGCGACACCACCGCGAAGACCGCGGCGGATTATCTGCAGCCGCATTTCGACGTGCTCACGCCCGATATGCCGCTCGGCGTCGCGTTGCAGCACTTCCTCGCGTTTCAGGGCGAGCGACTGCCGGTGATCGAAAGCGTCGCGCATCCCACGCTGGCCGGCGTGGTCTATAAAACCTCGCTGCTCGATGCGTACTTCCGCATGAATCCGACACGTTAGGCGGACGCGTTAGGGGACGCGCGCAAAGCCATCCAGCATCGCGCCCGCCGTCGCTTTGCGTGCCGTGCAAAGCGCGGCAAATTCTCTACAATGGACAGACTGCTGCGGCGAATGCCCGCAGCGCGCGTTACGCGAGAACGGGCGCACCGAGACGCCCGCCCTTCGATCGGAGCGAAGATGAGCGAACCGTCCCTCGATGCCGTGCGCCGCGACCAGGCGGGCTGGATTTTCGTGCATATCGAAGGCGAGCCCTACGACCGCGGCGAGCAGCACGGCCAGTTGCTCGCCACGGAAATCCGCAACGCGATCCACACCGCCCGCTATCTCGCGAAGTGGGACACCGGCGAAGACTTCGACACGTTCGTCGACGCCGCGGTCTCGCAGTTCGCCAACAAACTCGACACCGAATTCGCCGACGAAATCCAGGGTATCGCCGACGGCGCCAAGCTGCCGTTCGCCGAAGTACTGGCGTGGAACGGCTACATGGATCTGCTGCAAAGCTGGTGGCCGGCCCACGCGGCGCAGCAGCAGCCGAACCTCGGCATGAAACCGTGGCGCGGACGGCGCGGGCACCACTGCAGCGCGTTCATCGCCACCGGCCGCGCGACCCGCGACGGCCGCATCGTGATGGCGCACAACTCGTGGGACCGCTACGCGGCCGGCGACGCGTTCAATGTCGTATTCGACATCGTGCCCGATCAGGGCCACCGCATCCTCATGCAAGGCTTGCCCGGCTGCATCTCCAGCCTCACGGATTTCTGGGTGACCGCGGCCGGCCTGATGGTGACGGAAACCACCATCTCCAACTTCGCCGGCTACAACGCGGCCGGCGCGCCCGAGTTCTACCGCTCGCGGCGCGCATCGCAGTACGCGAACAGCATCGGCGAATGGTGTGAAATGTTCGCGATCGCCAATAACGGCGGCTACGCGAACAGCTGGCTGCTGGGCGACACCAAGACCGGCGAGATCGCGCGTTATGAACTGGGTTTGCACTTCTCCGGCTTCGAGAGCACGAGGGACGGTTTCTACAGCGGCTACAACACCGCAACCGATCTGAAGATCCGCAATCAGGAATGCCTGGGCGAAGGCGAAGACTATACGGATGTGCGCAAGAACGGCGCGCGGCGCCTGCGTTTCATGCAACTGGAAGAGATGCATCGCGGCAAGATCGACGTGGAGCTGGCCAAGGAAATGATCGCCGATCATCACGACGTCTATCTCGACCGCAACGACAACCCGTGCTCGCGCACCATCTGCGGGCATCTGGAACTGGACGACGCGCGCTTCGGCGGCACCGATCACGGCCCGTTCAACCCATGGGGCGCCAACGACGGCAAAGTGGCCGACAGCGAAATGGCGCGCGAGATGGCGTTCAGCGCGCGCTGGGGCCATCCGTGCGGGCGGCCGTTCGACGCGCAGGCGTTCATGAAGCGGCATCCGCAGTGGAACTGGCTGAACGGCTACATGCGCGACAGGCCGTCGTGGCCGTGGACGCGCTTTGAAGCGTTGCGTTAGGAACCGTGCTTGCGGCGGCGCAACATGTCCAGCGCATGAGCGTTCGCGACGGCGCTGCTGCGAAGTCGCCGCGTTTCTGCCATCATCTGGAATCGACAATACCGTTTTGTCGGGAACGTGCGTGCGCTGCAAAATTCGCCATCCAGCATGGGTTAGGCGCGCAAGGCCACGTTTAGCATGGGCCGTCCTTTCGACGCGGGGACGGCACAGCGCTTGCTCCATTGTCAGCGCCGCATGAGCTTAGGAGGTCGGGTGATGAAAACCTCGACGCTGTTGACCATGGTGACGCTGTCAGCCTCTTGTTTTGCCGCGCCGGTTCATACCGCGCCGGACAGCATGACCGCCAATAGTCTTGCCGAACGCGCCAACGCCGCACCCGTCGCCCCCGCGGCGCCGGATGTCGCCGCCGCGGACAGCAATCGTCCGCAACACTGGGAACATATCGCGCTGCCCAAATCGCGACATCTCGACCGGAGCTTTACTGGGCAGAACGAGCACTTGCAGACCTGACGCGACCTGTCACATAGAGACGTGCGCGGCGCTGCATGCTTTACACTGCCTGGCGTTCACAGCCGCAATGCGGTCGAGGGCGCGCATGCGCTACAGCACCGGCATGTGCGGGCCGGTATCCATTGCGTTACGTCAGCCGCGCGCTTTCAACCAGCGGCTAGCGCCACGCCCAACCGTCTTACGAGGAGCGTTTGCATGACCGCATCGGCTATTCCCGGCGAATCGATTGACCTCCAGATCACCGATATTCTGGGCGCCGTCCAGTTTCCAACCAACAAAGACGCACTCGTGGACGCCGCGCGCGAAGCCGGCGCGAGCAACGAGGTCCTCTCGATGCTCGACGGCTTGCCGGAACAGGACTATGTCGACGTGAACTCGGTCACGCGCCTGATCAGCGGCAATTACAGCCCGGGACTCGGGGCATGAGCGAGGAGCCGGGTTCGTCGCAGCCTCGTTCCCGCCCGCCGTCCCTTTGGCTCGCGCCTGGCCTGAAACGCGAATCCGACTGGATCTACCGCTCGCCGCAGACGGCCGGTGCAAACGGCATCGAACGGATCGAGGCTTTCTTTCATCAGGCCGGCTACGCGATGCACCGGCACGATACCTATGCGATCGGCCGCACGCTGGCCGGCGTTCAGAGTTTTCGCTATCGCGGCAGCATCCGTAACAGCCTGCCGGGCGGCACGATGGTGCTGCATCCCGACGAACCGCACGACGGCCAGGCCGGCACCGGCGACGGCTTCCACTACCGCATGGTCTATGTCGATCCGGCGTTGTTCCAGCAGGCGCTCGGCGGCAGGCCGCTGCCGTTTCTGGAAGGTGGCCTGTCGAACGATCCGCGCCTCTTTGCCGCCACCGAGAGCCTGTTGCAGGCGATGGATAGCGCCATCGACCCGCTCGAACAGGACAGCGCGCTCCACGATCTGGCCGTCGCCCTCGCCGCGGTGGCCGGCGCGCCGGACGCGCCCCGGTCGGTGGATTACCGCGCGGCGACCCTGGCACGCGATTACCTGCTTGCGTCGCTCGATCGCGCGGTCACGCTCGACGAACTTGCCGCCGCGGCGGGTCGAGACCGCTGGAGTCTATCGCGGGATTTTCGCGCGCTGTTCGGCACCAGTCCGCATCGCTATCTGACCATGCGGCGTCTCGATCTCGTGCGGCAACTGGTGCTCAAAGGCGTGCCGCTGGCCGACGCCTCCGCCGCAAGCGGCTTTGCCGACCAGAGTCACATGACGCGGCATTTCAAGCACGCATGGGGCGTGGCACCCGCGCAATGGCTGAAGATGGTCGGCTCGCCGGCGCGCGTTGAGTCGTTGAGTCGTTGAGTCGTTGAGTCGCTGAGCCGTCGAGCCGTTGAGCGGCTGCATACCTGATCGCGCGGCGCCGAACGGCCGCGCGCACAAACGTTCAAGACCCGCCTGCCCGTTGCGCCGTACGCTTCCAGCCTGACATAACCGCTCAGGAGGAGCACGACGATGTCCGACGCTCAAGTCATTCAACGGCCGTTTCAGTCCATCAATTTCGCGGAAAAACTGGCGCTTTTCAACGACCAGTGGCAAGCACGCGTGGTCGCCGAAATGAACGACTATCAGTTCAAGCTGGTGCGAATCGAAGGGGATTTCATCTGGCACGAGCACGCCGACACCGATGAGACCTTCATCGTGCTCGACGGGCAACTGCGCATCGACATGCGCGATGGTTTCGTGCTGATTTCCGCCGGGGAAATGTTCGTGGTGCCGAAGGGCACCGAGCACAAGCCGTACGCAGAGCGCGAAGTCAAGCTGCTGCTAATCGAGCCGCGCGGCGTGAAGAATACTGGCGAGGAAGTCAGCGAACGGACCGCGGTGAACGACGTGTGGATTTAGGCAATCTCGTCGTTCGCCATGGCTCTGGCGGCCAGGTGGCTCAACCACGATGAACCATCTGCCCGGCAAGCGCACGGCTGGCCGGAAACCTTGGCAGCCCCCTTCAAACGCCCACGCCCCTCGCACGCGACATCAGAACGGCGATGACGCCGCAATCCGCGAGCGCGCGGCCTTGGGCATAGGATGCGCTGCATCGGCGGACGATTCCGGCTCCAGAAAATCGCCCATGTCCGTCATCACCTCCGCGGCCTCCGCCGCCGAACGCGCCGGCGTCACGGTGCGCGGATCGCGCGCGTGCTGGCCCTGCTGCTGGAAATGCTCGACGAGATGGTCGATGAAAGTCCGCACCTTCGCCGGCAAATGCAGGCGGCTCGGATAGGCGATCGTGATTTCGATCTGCGGCAAACGGTAGTTGGCGAGCAGCGGCACGAGCCGCCCGGACGCCAGATCGCGGCCGATCAGATAGCTCGGCAGGATCGCCACGCCCATCCCCAGCAGCGCGAACTGCCGGAGCATTTCCGTATTGTTCGCAACGATCGCATTCGTGGGGCGCACGCGGACTTCGCCGTCCGGCCCGGTAAAGACGCGCTCTTCCCCGCCCTGCTCGGACGGCCGGCTCAAACACGGATGCGTGAGCAGATGCTCGGGCCGCGTCGGCGTACCGTGCTGCGCCAGGTACGCGGGCGTCGCGCAGACGGTCATATAGCCGGTGGTTAGACGCCGCGTGACGATACTCGCGCTGCGCATGTACCGCGTGGCGAGAATGCCGACGTCGAAGCCCTCCTCCACCAGATCGACGTGGCGATCCGCGAGCGTGACATCGGGCACGACGTCGGGATAGCGCGCGGCATAGGACTGCACCACCGGTGCGAGGCTATGCAGCCCGAACACCACCGGCGCGACGATGCGCAAAGTGCCGACCGGCTCGTGATTGCGCGCCACCACCATCTGCTCCACGCCTTCGAGGTCGTCGAGAATATGCCGCACGCGCTCCAGATAAGTCGTGCCGGACTCCGTCAGCGAGAGGCGTCGCGTGGTGCGATTGAGCAGGCGGGTGCCGAGGCGCGCTTCCAGATCGGCGACGTGACGCGTGACAACCGCCGTGGAAAGATCCAGCGCGCCAGCCGCACGGACGAAACTACCGAGGTCGGCCACTCTGACGAAAACGCGCATCGACTGCAATTGGTTCATGGGACGACTCCTGCCGCGGTAAAGCCGGGCCGGCGCAACCCTCACGCCTGTATCGACCCGCGCGGCAAGGCGCGCGCGGGTTTGCCCAACGATCCGATTGTATCGACCCGATCATGTCCCAACCCTGACCTTAACATGACATTCCGGACAGGTTTGCCAGTGCGCTCGCGTCAACTCCGGGCGGTTTCTTGCAAGGTTTATTGCGGATTTGGAGTAGGTATAAACCCTAGGATGCTGGTATCATAGCCCCCGAAAGGGAAATCAATCGTTAATTGCTATGACACATCGTTTTCAGCTGTTCGAAAAAATCGCATTTTCACTGGTCTGCTGGTCCGCCGCGGCGTGTTCGGCTTTCATCGCGTACGAACGTTGCCCGGACATCAAGGTGGTGCTGCATGTGGGCGAAGAGGTTCTGCGCTATAGCGGGCAGTATTCGTTCGTCTGCGCAACGCCGGTTGCCGACGCTTGCGCGCAGTTGCCGGCAGATTGACGCCGCGCTTTACTGCTTTACGTCTTACGGTTCGCGCCCGAACACCACGCGCGCAAAAAACCCCGCCAGCACCGTTTCAGCCATCTCCGCCGGCACGTTCTGCGGGTCGACCGTGTAGAAAAACTGCACACCGTCGCACAAACCCATCAAGCCGATCGCCAGCGTCTCCGGCGGCATCACCATCGGCGTGCCCACACGCGCCGAAAACTCCCGGATATACGCGCTCAACTGCTCGAGCTTCTCGTGCATGAAAGCATTAAAGCGAATCCGGAAACGGCCGTCTCGCACCGCGAGCAGCTTCGCCTCGACCCACAGCAGGAAACACTTGTTCTCGCGATGCAGATTGCTGTAGTAGCGCAGCACGCGTGCTTCCATTTCTTCACGCGATGCCGCATCCGCGAAGATCGCCTGCAATCCCGCCTGCATGACTTCGTGGTCGCGCCGCAGTAGTTCGAGAAACAACTCGCTCTTGCTGCGGAAGTTCGAATAGAACGCCCCGCGCGTATAACCCGCCGCCGCCGCGATGTCTTCGACACTCGCCGCAACGAAACCCTTCTTCATAAAAATGGCTTGCGCAGCGTCGAGCAAACGCTCGCGCGTCTGGTCTTTGCTCTGCTCGCGTGTCAGTCGTTGCCGTTTCATGGCCGCCAGTCTAGCACTGAAAAGAATCCGAATTCACTCCAACATTCAAATACATGTGTGTATTAGAATGCAAACCGTCATTCGAAGTCAGATGCGCATGCCAATTGCATAATGGCCCACGCGTCTTCGCTGGCGGGCCGCTGCGGCTTGCCGTGTTCGTTCGCTGTCTCCAGTTGGGGTAATTGTGAAGCGTCCCGGTTTTCCCGCATCGCCCGCGATGCGCCCGCAGTCGCGTCGGCGTGGCCGTCCCGTAAGCCCGCGCCACGCAGCATTCGTTCTGGTTCTTGCCGGCGTCGTCACGTTGGCCGCGTGTTCGAAGAAAGAAGCCGCCGCGCCCGAGCCGCGTCCGGTGGTCGCTGTCGCCGTGCATGCGGACGGCAGCGAGATGCAGGCAGCGTCGTTACCCGGCGAAGTGCAGGCCCGTTACTCGACGCCGCTATCGTTTCGCGTCGGCGGGAAGATCGTCGAGCGGCGCGTGCGCCTCGGCGATGTGGTGAAGAACGGGCAGATCGTCGCCCGGCTCGATCCGGCCGACCAGCAAAAGAACGCTGCCAGCGCGCAGGCGCAGCTTGCCGCCGCAGAGCACAGTCTTGTGTATGCGAAGCAGCAACTCGATCGCGATCAGGCGCAGGCGAAAGAGAACCTGATTGCGCCTGCCCAGCTCGAACAGACCACGAACGCATACGCATCCGCCGTCGCGCAGCGCGATCAGGCCGCGCAGCAGGCGGCGTTGTCGAAAGACCAGTTGCAATACACCACGCTCGCCGCCGATCACGCCGGCGTGATTACCGCCGAGCAGGCCGACACCGGTCAGAACGTCTCGGCGGGCCAGGCCGTCTACAACCTCGCCTGGAGCGGCGACATCGACGTGGTGTGCGACGTGCCGGAAAGCGCGCTCGCCGCGCTCTCCGTCGGGCAAACCGCCAATGTCACGCTTGCCGCGCTGCCGGGGCGCAAGTTCGCCGCGCGCGTGCGCGAACTCTCGCCCGCCGCCGATCCGCAAAGCCGCACCTATCGCGCCAAACTCACGCTCGAGAACCCGGGCCCGGACGTGCGTCTGGGCATGACCGCGGACATCGAACTCGCCGCGTCGGCGAACACTCCGGCCAATCAGAACGGCTCGTTTACGGTGCCCGCCACCGCGTTGTTCCACGACGGCACGCAGCCCGCCGTGTGGATCGTGCGCGCCGCGGACAACGCGCTGGAACTGCGCCGAGTAACGGTCACGCGCTACAACGAGCGCACCGTGGTGATCAGCCAGGGCATCAAGGAGGGCGAGCGCGTCGTGCTGCAAGGCGTGCATACGGTGACCGCCGGCGAGAAAGTCCGTGCGATCGCACCGCTGCATCCCGAGGACTTCGCTTCATGAGCACCACGCCTGAAGAGGGACGCTTCAACCTGTCCGCATGGGCACTGCGCCACCAGGCGCTGGTCGTTTTCCTGATCGCGCTCGCCACCGCTTTCGGCATCCTCGCCTATACGCGGCTCGCGCAATCCGAAGACCCGCCCTTCACGTTCCGCGTGATGGTGATCCGCACCTTCTGGCCCGGCGCGACCGCGCGCCAGGTGCAGGAACAGGTCACGGACCGCATCGGCCGAAAATTGCAGGAGACGCCCGCGATCGACTTCGTGCGCAGCTACTCGCGCCCCGGCGAATCGCTGATGTTCTTCTCGATGAAAGACTCGGCGCCGGTCAAGGACGTGCCCGAAACCTGGTATCAGGTGCGCAAGAAAGTCGGCGACATTGCGGCCACGCTGCCGCAAGGCATTCAAGGCCCGTTTTTCAACGACGAATTCGGCGACGTCTATACCAACATCTACACCCTCGAAGGCGACGGCTTTTCCGCCGCGCAACTGCACGACTACGCTGACCAACTGCGCACGGTGCTGCTGCGCGTGCCGGGCGTCGGCAAGGTCGATTATTTCGGCGATCCCGATCAACACATCTATATCGAGATCGCCAATACGCAGCTCACGCGTCTGGGCATCTCGCCGCAACAACTCGGCCAGGCCATCAATTCGCAGAACAGCGTCTCGCAAGCCGGCACGCTGACCACCACCGACGACCGCGTGTTCGTGCGTCCCACCGGCCAGTTCAAGGACGTCAACGCTCTCGCCGACACGCTGATTCGCATCAACAACCGCTCGTTCCGTCTCGGCGATATCGCCACGATCAAACGCGGCTACGACGATCCCGTCGTCACGCAAATGCGCTCCGGCGGCAAGGCTGTGCTCGGCATCGGTGTGACCATGCAGCCGGGCGGCGACGTGATCCGTCTCGGCAAGGCGCTCGATCAGCAGATGGTCCAGTTGCGCCGCGCGCTGCCCGCCGGCTTGCAACTGGTCGAAGTGTCGAGCATGCCGAACGCGGTCGCGCATTCGGTCGACGACTTTCTCGAAGCCGTCGCCGAAGCCGTGGCGATCGTGCTGGTGGTGAGCCTGGTGTCGCTCGGCGTGCGCACCGGCATGGTGGTCGTGATCTCGATTCCCGTGGTGCTCGCCGTCACCGCGCTGTGCATGTACCTGTTCAATATCGGCCTGCACAAGGTGTCGCTCGGCACGCTCGTGCTTGCGTTGGGACTGCTCGTCGACGACGCGATCATCGCGGTAGAGATGATGTCGGTGAAGCTGGAGCAAGGCTGGAACCGCACGCGCGCGGCAGCCTATGCGTACACCAGCACCGCGTTTCCGATGCTGACCGGCACGCTCGTCACCGTCTCCGGTTTTTTGCCGATCGCATTGGCCAAGTCGAGCACCGGCGAATACACGCGGTCGATCTTCGAAGTGTCGGCGATCGCGCTGATCGCCTCGTGGCTTGCGGCGGTGGTATTGATTCCGCTGCTCGGCTATCACCTGTTGCCCGAGCGCAAACGCGAGGCGCACGAGACACATCTGCCCGACGATCACGAGCACGACATCTACGACACGCGCTTCTACCGGCGCCTGCGCGGCTGGATCGGCTGGTGCATCGAGCGGCGCTTCGTCGTGCTGGCGATCACAGTCGTACTATTCGTGCTGGCCATGGCGGGTTTCACGCTGGTGCCGCAGCAGTTCTTCCCGAGTTCGGACCGCCCCGAGTTGCTGGTGGATGTGCGCCTGCCCGAAGGCGCCTCATTCGAAGCCACATTGCGTGAGGCCACGCGGCTCGAAAAAGCGCTAGTGGGCCGCCCGGAAATCGATCATACGGTCGACTTCGTCGGCACCGGCGCGCCGCGTTTCTATTTGCCGCTCGATCAGCAATTGCCGCAACCCAATTTCGCGCAGTTCGTGATCACGGCGAAGTCGGTAAAGGATCGCGAAAAGCTCGCGCAGTGGCTCGAACCGCAATTGCGCGACCACTTTCCGGCGATCCGCACGCGCCTGTCGCGCCTCGAGAACGGACCGCCCGTCGGCTATCCCGTGCAGTTCCGCGTAAGCGGCGACGACATCGCCACCGTGCGCTCGATCGCCGAGCGCGTCGCCGCGACGCTGCGTGCGGAGCACGGCACCCGCAATGTGCAGTTCGATTGGGACGAACCCGCCGAGCGCTCGGTGCGCTTCGAGGTCGATCAGAAAAAAGCGCGCGAACTCGGGGTGAGCTCAGAAGACATTTCGAGCTTCCTCGCGATGACGCTCTCCGGCTACACCGTCACGCAGTACCGCGAACGCGACAAGCTGATCAGCGTCGATCTGCGCGCGCCCAAGGCGGAGCGCGTCGATCCCGCGCAACTCGTCACGCTGGCCATGCCTACGCCGAACGGTCCCGTGCCGCTCGGCACGCTCGGCCATTTGCGCAACGACCTCGAATACGGCGTGATCTGGGAGCGCGACCGTCAGCCGACCATCACCGTGCAATCCGACGTCGCGCCCGGCGCGCAAGGTATCGACGTCACGCATGCCGTCGACAAAGCGTTGGGCCAGATTCGCGGCAGCCTGCCGGTGGGCTACCGGATCGAAATTGGCGGCTCGGTCGAGGAAAGCGGCAAGGGTCAGACGTCGATCAATGCGCAGATGCCGATCATGATCATCGCCGTGCTCACGCTGCTGATGATCCAGTTGCAAAGCTTCGCGCGCGTGCTGATGGTCGTGCTGACCGCGCCGCTCGGGCTGATCGGCGTGGTGCTCACGCTGCTGCTGTTCGGCCAGCCGTTCGGCTTTGTCGCCATGCTCGGCGTGATCGCGATGTTCGGCATCATCATGCGCAACTCGGTGATTCTGGTCGATCAGATCGAGCAGGACATCGCCTCCGGGCATAAGCGGTTCGATGCGATCGTCGGCGCGACCGTGCGGCGTTTCCGTCCGATCACGCTGACAGCCGCCGCCGCCGTGCTCGCGTTGATTCCATTGTTGCGCTCGAACTTCTTCGGCCCGATGGCGACTGCGCTGATGGGCGGCATTACGAGCGCAACCATCCTCACGCTGTTCTATCTGCCCGCGCTGTACGCCACGTCGTTCCGCGTGCGTGCCGATGAACGCGAGCCGCAGACGCCCTCCGCGTCCGGCACGACGCATACGGGGAATTGAGCATGACCACGCCCACGTTCTTCCGATATTCGCGCCTCGCCGCGCTCACTGGCGTGGCATGCGCGCTCGCCGCCTGCTCGTTCGGACCGAGCGGCGAGCCGCCCGCGATGCCGCAGCCGGCGCACTACGGCGCCGCAGCGCAGCCGACGCAAACCGTGCCCGCGCAAGGCGTCACGCAGCAGTTCGTGGTCGGCGCAAAGCCGGTGCCCGAATGGTGGAAGCTTTATCAATCGGACACGCTGAACGCTTTGGTCGACGAAGGCCTGCGCAACAGTCCGACGCTCGCCGCGACCGACAAAAGCCTCGCCGCCGCGCGCGAGCAGTTGCGCGCGCAGATCGGCAGCTCGATGCTGCCGACCATCGACGCCGGCGGCCAGGCGACCCGCAATCGCGCGCTGGCGATCCCCGAGATCGGACCCAACACGTTTCTGTACAACGTCTTCGTCGGTCAATTGCAGGCGCATTACACCTTCGACCTGTTCGGCGCCGCGCGCCTTGCCGATGCCGCGCTCGCCGCGCGCGTCAACGTTCAGGCCTATCAGTTCGACGCCGCGCGCCGCGCGCTGGCCGCCAATATCGTGACGGCCGCGATCACCAGCGCCGCGCTGCATGCTCAGATCGAGACGACCGAACGGCTCGTGACGATCGCCAACGATCAGGCGCGCGACACGCAGCGTCGTTATGCACTGGGCGCGGTCCCGCATGCCGATCAGTTGAGCGCGCAACAGAGCGCGGCGAGTCTGTCGGCGAGCTTGCCGGGTTTGAAGCAACAATGGCTGAGCACGCGCCACGCGTTGGCGGTGCTGCTCGGACGAACGCCTGATGCGGCGCCGGACGATCTCGAGCTTGCGCAATTGCATGTGCCTGAGCAGGTACCGGTGGTGGTGCCTTCGGAGCTGCTGCGCTCGCGGCCCGACATTCAGGCTGCCGACGCCGCGCTGAAGGCCGCGGCGGCCGACGTCGGGGTCGCCACGGCGCAGATGTTCCCGAGTCTGTCGTTGAGCGCGTCGATGGGACAAGGCGGTTTTAGCTGGCCGGTCGCGCTCTCGGGCGCGGGCGCGATCTGGAGCATCGGAGCGTCGCTGTCGCAGCCGCTGTTTCATGGCGGCGCCCTGTTCGCGCAACGACGTGCGGCGGTCGATACCTACGACGCCACGGTCTCGCAGTACAAGCAAACGGTGCTGGCCGCGTTCCAGAACGTCGCCGACACGTTGGCCGCGCTCGAACACGACTCGCAAGCGCTGGATGCCGCGAATATTGCGGCGCGCTCGGCGCAAGGCGTCTTCGACGAAACCTCCGGACGCTACCGGCTAGGCGCGCTGCCTGTCGCGTCGACCCGCTCGAGTGAGCAGCAGTTTCGCAACGCGCAGCTCGACGAGATCCGCTATACGAGCGCGCGGCTGACAGACACGGCGGCGTTGTTCCAGGCCATGGGGAATCCGCCGGTTGAGACGGGGGTGGGTGGGGCTTCGGCGGCGGCGGCTTCGGCGGCGAGCGCGCCGAGCGCGGGGATTGCCGAGTAGCTAAACCTGGGATTCCATACGGATGGCCAGGAAGTTATCCCCACTTTTTGTGCACAAGTCCGTGGATAAGTCTCTCCCCACGGCGTTGAACCTCATGCCATAAGCCTTTGCGGGCGATGTGAGGGAACATCGAGCATCCCCCACAGACCGCCAAACATCGTTCCCCGACGTTTCCCCTCAATGGGATAGGGCCGACAAAGAAGACATGTGTTTTGCAAACCATTCAAGCCAACGGCGATACCGGGGCCTTTTCGAAAAGCCGCTTGTTGAAGCCGAAAGCTGACGGGTTGGTTGTGCACGCTGCGGTGCACACACGATGGGGAACCTCAGGAACATTCCCCGCGACGCGCGATGATAGGGGCTACAGCTCCCAGCGCTGCCCGTCGTTCGTGACCAGCAAGGGCGCACGGCAGCACGCGTCTTCAAGCACCGGCATGTTATTGAACCAGCACCCGTCGTACGACGCCCTTACGCCGCATACGCAGTTCATTGCATAACTTGCGCTTGCGCTCAGGATGAAGAACCCTCTCCACAGGTTCCTCGCCCCGATGCTCTTTCAGGTACCGGTAAAGCCCATCCGCGATAAGGAACGGGCGCTGATGCCTGGCCCGCAACTCAACGCCATAAATCACACTCCCATGATTTCTGCTAGGTTCACGCTGCCGCTGCTGCGGGGGCGCTTCTAACTGCCTTCAGCACATGCTTGCGTGCCTGCCAGAAATCGTAGTCGAACTGCATTCCGAGCCACAAGTCAGCCCGACCACCTCGCTATTACGTCACACAACAGCCGGTGACGCCAAGGTGACGCCACCGATGTCCCTTCG
>NZ_JARESX010000086.1:0-27497 GCF_046026435.1 Paraburkholderia sp. RL17-381-BIF-C
GAGCACCAGCGCGCCGCGGGCATCGAACTGGATACGCTGCCCGAATCCGACTGCGGCGACGAATAGAATGAAAGAGAAATGCGTCAGATACAGCGAATAGGAGAACGCGGAAATGCGTATCGCGACACGCGACACAAGCGCCGGACGCAGTCGAACGTTTTCCCAGAGAATGCAGCGCAGGAACAGGAAACACGGTACGCCGACGATCCAGTCGTTGCTCCACAGGAACAAACGCGAACACACCAGCGCGGTGATAAACGCCGCTGCGCTGGCGAGCGTGAACCAGGGCAAGCCCGTACGCGCGCCGCGCGACGGAAAGCGTTTCTCCAGCACCACCAGGACGACGCCGAGCAGCCATAGTCCGAACCCGTTCAGAAGCGACGGAAACGCAATCATCGTGGCGAGTGCGAATGCAGCCGCGCCGAAGGCCACAAAGCCTCGCCGCCGACGCAATAGCACGACGCACGCGGGAAACCAGAGGTAATACCAGAACTCGTTGGCGAGGCTCCACAGCGGTCCGTTTGAACCATAAGTGCCGCACGCGAGGGTCTGCAGGAACACGAGGTTGCATGCCAGCGTCGCGCCTCCAAGATGCGACGCGACGTTGATCTGCTGATCGAACGTACCTTCGGTGCCAAGATAGAAAGGCCCGCCTGCCAGCGCGATACCCATGCGGTCCCAGAACATGGTCAGCAGCAATGCGGGAATCAGCACGATCCACAGCCGCGACATGCGTTCGGTCAGATAACGCTGCCAGTTCCATGTTCCAGCCTCGACCTGGCGCAACACTGAACCGCCCACGAAGTATCCGCTCAGCAGGAAGAACACGATCACCGCGGTGTGGCCGTAGTTGCTGATGAAATAAAACAGCTTGCCCGCCAGCCCGATTCCGGCGCTCGCGCGGTAATCGACAAACATGAGATTGCGCAGATGGCTAACGCACACCGCGCCCGCCGCTAATGCGCGGATCAGGTCCAGCGTGTCGCAATGTTGTTTGCCGGTAAGCGCCATGTAAATCTGAATCGGACAGAGGAGTTGTCCGTCAAACTACGGCCCACCTTGCTTTTATTCGGTACGCTCCCCCACATTGCATGGGAGACGGGGCGGCGCCCTACCGAAACAGCAAACGGCTCACAACATTCAGAAACGCGCTTCGATCTGGCTGATCCGCCGTTCGACAGCGTGGCGCACCAGCCCATTCGAAGGCACCAGCAACAGGGACGAAGCGATGATCTGATACACCTTGTTGCGCCTGACTTTGGAGACTTTCTGCGGATCGAGCCAGGCATTGTTGTCCACGAGAAGGATGAGCGTCTCCAGACCGATCAGAATCGGCCAGAGGCTCGCGAGACGCAGGCGTACCGCAAACGCCGGAATTGCCAGCGTATAGTCGAGCGCTTCGCGGAAATGATCGAGTGTCTTGCGCAGCAGTTCGATCATCAGTGGGCGGGCCCGCACGGAATTGGCCGGCAGCAACAGGTCTTGCGCGCTTAGACCATATCGGTCGAGCATAGTCTGCGGAAGGTAGCAGCGGCCAATTCGCAAATCCTTGCCACAGTCACGCAGCACGTTGGTCATCTGCAGCGCCTTGCCGAAACGCACGCCGCGCCGCGCCATGGTTTCGGGCTGCTCTTTCAGCGTGCCGGGCATGTGCGCGTAAGTCATCGTGGTCCAGAATTCGCCAACGCAACCCGCCACCAGGTACGTGTAGCGGTCGAGATCTTCGTATTCTCGCAGCGCCGCGATCTGGCCGGAACGTTCGTCCGGGAAGGTGCGAAGGTCGAACTCCATGCCCTCGGTCAGCGTCGAAACGATCTCGCGAACGGCCTTGCGATCGAATTCGCTCAGTTGCAACAACACGTCGAGCGCCGGACCGAGCGATTCGAGCAGCACCTTCTCATCCGACTGGACCTGCTGCCCCGCCACTTCGGCCGCCATGCGCTGGAACAGCGCACCGTCGTCCGCCGCGCCGTTCACCTGATCGCGCAGCGACAGCAGCAAGGCGAGGCGTTGTTCCGGAGAGATCAGCGAAGTGTCCGCGATCGTGTCGGCCGCGCGCGCCAGCAGGTAGGCAAGTCCGATCGGATCGCGCATCCCGGCGGGCAGCACGCGCAGCGTGAGATAAAAGGAGCGTGAAACGCCTTTCAGGAGCGGGCCGAGAAGGAAGGCCCGGGTCGGATTCGGCATGGACGGGATCAGGTCAGGATTGGCGAAAAGCGGGCAGAAATCTGGCGCTGCCGAATTGTATACGGCGCGGCGCTGCCACTCTTCTTCCTGTTGCCATTGCATCGATTGAAAAGCTTGCCTATATGGTGGCCATCGGATCGGCCCGTTCGCGCCCATTGGCCGCGCGTCCCTTACGCGCCGCCCCGAGTGGCGGTTCGCCAACCGGGCCGCCACCAGATAGAATCCCCCGCATCCGCGCCCACGCGAGAGCGTTGCCGTGCGACAGCGGGAACGCAAATTGCTGGCGAACGTAGTTTGAGTAACAGACGGTTCGAGTGCGGGCCGTCGCTTCTGCGCACCTTGAATGACACTTCGACAATGACTATCCACGAATCTCCGACGTCTTCCCGACCCAACGTGGAAACTGGCGTCCCCGGTCTCGACGAGATCCTGGGCGGAGGTCTGGTCCGCGGCGGCGTCTACCTGCTGGAAGGCATGGCCGGCGCCGGCAAGACGATTCTGTCGAGCCAGATTGGTTTTCATCGTGTAAGCCAGGGCGAGAAGGTACTGTACATGACCTTGATCGCCGAATCCCACGACAAGCTGTTGGGGCATCTCAAGGGTCTGAGCTTCTTCGACGAAAAAGCGGTCGCACAGCAGATGCTGTTCGTCTCCGGCTATCACGAACTGATGCAGGACGGTCTCGACGGCTTCCTCAAACTGATCGCCTCGAGCATTTACGATTACCGCCCGAGCCTCATGATCATCGACGGCTTTCGCAGCGCGCGCGAATTCAGCGAAACCGAGTTGTCGCTGTCGAAATTTATCCATGAGCTGAACGCGCTGGTCGCGGCCATGGATTGCACGACCTTGCTGCTCGCGCCGCTCTCGGGTAACGAACCGCATCCGGAACATACGCTGGTCGACGGTCTGATCGAACTGAACCGGTACAACGACGGCATGCGCCGCGCGCGCGAAATCGAAGTCCACAAGATGCGCGCTCGCAATCATTTAATGGGCAAGCATTTCTTCCGCATTGCCGAAAGCGGGCTCCTGATGTTCCCGCGTCTCGAAGCGCAATGTGCCGTACCGCCGGGTCCGGTGGATCTGAAAGCGCGCCTCGGCTTTGGCCTGCCGCATCTCGACAGCCTGCTGGGCGGCGGCTTTGCGCAAGGCTCCACGACTACGCTGATCGGGCCGTCGGGCGTCGGCAAGACGCTGCTGTGCCTGCAGTTTCTTGCGGCCGGCGTCGCGCGCGGCGAACGCTGCGTCTATCTTGGCTTTTACGAAGGTCCGCAGCGGCTGATCGGTAAAGCCGAGGCCGTATCGATCGGGCTCACCGAGGCTCACGAAGACGGCAGGCTCGTCATCCAGTGGCAACCGGCCGTTGAGCTGGCTGTCGACGAACTCGCGGCCACCGCGCTCGCCACGGTCAAGAAGATCGGCGCGTCGCGCATCGTGATTGACGGGGTGGAGGGGTTCCGCGATTCCGCCTTGCGCCCCGAGCGTTTTGGCCTGTTCCTGAATGCGCTGCTGCACCAGCTTCGCGAAGCCTGTGTCACCACGCTGCTGACTGAAGAACTGCCGCTTTATGCCGACCCCGGCCATGCGAAGAGCGTGCGGATGTCGGCGCTGACCGAAAACCTCTTGCTGCTGCGTTACGCCGAAACGGAAACGGGCCTACGGCGCATGATTTCCGTAGTCAAGCAACGTGAGAGTGCTCACGACACCTCCTTGCGAGAACTCGTGATTTCGGCTCAGGGCCTCGACGTGATCGAAAAACTGGCGAACCCCGCCAACGTGTATCCGGCGACGGGCCTGTCGGCCATGCTGCCGCCACGGCGAAATACGTAGCCGCCCATGAAAACCATTCTGGTCGTGGACGACGAGTTCGACATCCTCACAGTGTGGCGGCTGCTTCTGGAGCGGCACGGCTACACGGTGCTGGTCGCGTCGAACGGGGCCGCCGCGCTCGAACAGATACGCAAGACCCGTCCGGACATCATCGTCTCGGACTGCATGATGCCGGTCATGTCGGGACTGCAGTTGTGCGCGGCGCTCAACGCCGATCCCGATCTGCGCGCCATTCCGATCATTTTGTGCAGCGCGGCCGCGGATATCCCCACGCAGCCGAATCCCACCATTGCATACGCCCGCAAGCCGCTATCATTCGACGCATTGCTCGCGATGCTTCAGCGCATGGCCGCATAAAGCAACGTCAGGCCGCTGATTCGGCGGGCCGACGCGCTAAACGCGAAAACGCCCGGCCGCAACCCGCCTTCACCGCTGCGTGCGACATTCGGAACGCCAGCGAAACCACGCGCAACGCGGGCAACACCTCCCAGCCCATGCCACTCCCGGCATCTTGAGACGATCGCGCCATTTGTTGAGCGCGCCCAGCGTTCTGCGTTTTGCCGCCGCCTTTTACAGTACGTCATCGATCGCGCGATACCGGAACACTGGCGCGCGACGCAACTTTCGGAGGATCGGTGATGAGCAGCAATCGCGGGAGGATTCCAGTTGCTTTCTTCGGGATCGCGGTGGGCGCACTGGCGTTCGCCAATTTGTGGCGCGTGGCGATCAGGCTCTGGCACCTGCCGGCCGCGATAGGCGGCTTGATGACGGTGGCCGCGCTCGTCGTGTGGATCGTCATTCTGGCCGCCTACGGCCAAAAATGGTTGACGCATGGCGCCGAAGCGCGCGCGGAAATGCAGCATCCCGTGCAATCGTCGTTTGCGGCGCTCGGTCCGGTTTCGAGCCTGCTCGCCGCGCAACTGATAGAGCCGTACGCGCATACACTGGCGTTCGCGCTGTTCGGCGTGGCCGCAGTTGCACAACTGGCGCTCGGCGTGTATTTGCATGGACGGCTCTGGCAGGGCGGGCGCAAGCCTGAACTGGTAACGCCCGCCATTTACCTGCCGACGGTTGCGCCGAGCTTCGTTGCCGGCACGACTGCGGCCGCGTTCGGGTTCCATCAGTTGGGCGGGCTTCTCTTCGGCGCGGGTGTGCTGTCGTGGCTTGCGATCGAATCGCTGATCCTGCACCGCGCCGCCGTGCACGAACCACTGCCCGAAGCATTGCGCCCGCTGCTCGGCGTGCAACTCGCGCCGCCGGTGGTGGGTGGCGTGACCTATCTGAGCCTGAGCAGCGGCACGCCTGACCTGTTTGCCCTGGTGCTGCTCGGCTATGGCCTGTACCAGGCGCTGCTGCTGTTGCGCCTGCTGCCATGGATTCGCCAACAGGCCTTCATGCCGGCTTACTGGGCCTTCAGCTTCGGCGTCGCCGCCCTGCCGACCATGGCCCTTCGGATGCTCGAACGCGGCGCGACGGGTCCGCTCGAATGGGCCGCGCCGCTTCTGTTCATCGCGGCGAATCTGATCATCGGGATCCTGGTGGTGAAGACGCTGGGTCTGCTGGTGAATGGCAAGCTGATTCCCGCGGCCGCGGCCCCTGCGTCTAGCTCCCAGTCCGCATCGGACGCACCGGCCGCTTCACGAATCGCACAAGCCGGCTAGACTGCCGCAACGGATTCAGCGAGGCGCGCCGCACTCTCGCGCGGCCCAGGTTGCCAGCGCGACCCGCTGCGCGGCGCGCTCAGATGGACGCCGCCACCAGCGCACCCACATCCGCAATCGCCGCATTGCTGCGCGCCGCGTTGCCATCCGTTTCAGTCAGGTACACCGTCACCAATACCGGACCGCGGCCTGGCGGCCACAGAATCGCGATGTCATTGGCTGTACCGTGATCGCCAGTGCCGGTCTTGTCGCCCACGCCCCAGTCCTTCGGCAGTCTCGCGCGAAGCCGCGCTCCGCCGGTTTCGTTGGCGACGAGCCACGCCAGCAGTTGTGCCCGCGACGACGACGCCAAATACTCGCCGAGCAGAAGCTCGCGCAGATTGCCGAGCATGGCGTTAGGCGTGGTGGTGTCGCGCGGATCGCCGGGAATGGCTTCGTTCAGCGTCGGCTCGTTACGATCCAGACGCGTGATGCCGTCGCCCAGCCCGCGCGCGAATGCGGTCAACCCTGCCGGTCCGCCGAAAGTCGCCAGCAACAGATTGGCCGCCGTGTTGTCGCTCAGCGTGATCGCCGCCTTGCACAACTCGGCGATGCTCATGCCGTCGTTGCCGGTCAGCTCGCGCGTGTGTTTGCTCGTGGCGGGCGAATTCGGTACCACGTCGCTATGTGAGAACACCACGCGCCGCTGAAGATCTTCCGCGCCACGGTCCGTGCGCGCCAGCACGGCGCCCGCCGCCAGGACCTTGAAGGTGCTGCACATCGGGAAGCGCTCGTCGGTCCGCAGACCCGCGTGCAAGCCCGACGTCGTATCGACGATCGACACCCCCAGGCGCCCACCGCTTGCCGCCTCGATTTCGGCAAGCCGCCGACGGATCGCATCCGCCCGGGCCAACTCGCGCCCCTGCGCGGTGGCCCCCGTTTTAACCGCCTTGCCGAACGCGCCGGCACTGCCAACCGCAACCCCAGCTATCGAAACACCCAGCATCGCGCCCGCGAACTTCCGTCTCGTGATCATCGCCGCTCCTTTGTGTGAAGCCGCAACTATCGGTTTTCCGCCCGCCGCTGACAAACGATGATAAGTTAGCCAACTCACAAGAGAATCTTATGCCTTCGCCATGAGACCGTACCTGCCATTGAACGCGCTGCGGGCTTTCGAATCGTCCGCGCGGCACTTGAGCTTCACGCGCGCGGCGCTCGAACTGAACGTCACCCAGGCCGCCGTCAGCCAGCAGGTTCGAACCCTGGAAGAGCGGCTGGGCACTGCGCTCTTCAAGCGCCTGCCCCGCGGCCTTGCCATGACCGACGAGGGCCTCGCGCTACGTCCGGTGCTGACCGACGCATTCGATCGGATCGAAGCCGTACTCAAGCAATTCGAAGGCGGCCACTTTCACGAGGTGCTGACGCTCGGCGTGGTGGGCACATTCGCAGTGGGCTGGCTGATGCCGCGCCTCAAGTCGTTTCGCGACGCACATCCGTTCGTCGAACTGCGGCTGCTGACCAACAACAACCTGGTCGACCTCGCCACCGAAGGTCTCGACTTCGCGATCCGCTTCGGTGACGGCACGTGGCCCGGTTCGCTCGCGACGCGGCTGCTCGACGCGCCGCTTGCGCTGCTGTGCACGCCGGAGATCGCCGCGCGGCTGTCGAAGCCGGACGATCTCGCCAACGAGACCTTGCTGCGCTCCTATCGCGCCGACGACTGGATGAGCTGGTTTGCGGCCGCCGGTATTCCGCCGCGACCGATTCGCGGGCCGGTGTTCGATTCGTCGCGGCTGATGGTGGAAGCAGCAATGCAGGGCGCGGGTATCGCGCTCGCGCCCGCGTTGATGTTCGATCACGAGATCAACACAGGCCGGCTGGTGCGCCCGTTCGAGGTGGAGGTTCACGCCGGCAGTTACTGGCTGACATGGTTGAAGGGCAAACCCATGACACCGGCGATGCTGCTGTTCAATCAGTGGATCATCAAGGAAGCGGCCGCGCAGGCGCGCAACTAGCCAGTTAGCAGAGCGCCGTGCGGCGATGGCCGTTCATTGCGGGCCGTTCGGCTTGCGGCGGGAACACATTCCACGAGCCGTCGTCATGACGGAAGAAGAAGATCGACAGCAGGCCGCCTGGCCGCAAGGCTTCCACGCAGACATAGCGCTGATGTTGCGACGCACGGTGGCAAAACTGCACGACGCGTGCGGGCATCGACGGGGTCGGGGCGAGCCATTTGTCCACAGCCCAATGCAAGGTCTTTTCCGCGGCAGCCATGATGTTCTCCTTGAATGCTTGAATGCTTGAATGTTTGAATCACTGAAACGGGATGTGGCCGGCTCACGCCAACTGCACGGAACCTTGAGCGCCCTTCGCGCTGGCTTCCACGAAAGCCTTCACGAGGCACACCAGCGCATGCATGCCGGTACGCGGATGGCGCAGGCAGCAATGCACCTGTTCGCTACGGCTTTCGCCGAGCAGGCACCATGAGCAGAAGTGCTCGCAGTTGTTCGTCAGCAGGCGATAGTGGTTTTCACCGAGACGGGAGCGTGCGCGGCGCACGGCTTCGTCGCCGACGTAGCGGGCCGACGGGGTCGAACGGATCGACAGCGGGTGTCCGGCAGCGAAGCGTTCCAGTTCCACTTCCTCAACAGGGCCGCGATGCGCTGAACTCGCAAAGCCCGCGTAATGAACCACGCGGCCATTGCCCACATAGATGCCGTGGTGTTCGTAACCGCGACGTTGCGTGACGAGATGCGCGCCGATCGGCAGGTCGATGGTGGACGCGGCGTCGCGGCGGTCTTCGCTGCTGTCGCTGCTCGTCTGAAGAGGGTTCGTGTTCATGGCTGGCCTCGCTTCGATTTCCAACACTGTTGCGAGGTTATTTGCATCATCCGGGCCATGCGCGCAAAAGCCTTTATTTAAAGGGCTTCGCGAGAAATTGGAGCGTTTCGGATGCGACGAGTGTGCGATGTGAGCCGACAGAATTTTCGACGAAGTGTTGGCGTACGACGCTCATTTACGGTTGCCACACGAGGTGGAAGCCGGTCCGATAGCGGGGGCATTGGGACGCAAGAATCTGTTGGGTCCGACACCGGTTAGCGTTCGCGCTTGTTGGCTTGCAGCCGACCGATGAATCCGCATGCGCTCATCCGGTATGTGCGCCAGGGCACGCAATCGCCCGGCCATCAAGGCATGACGACAAACCACGAAAAAGGCCGGCGAATTGGCATGGCACTTGCAATATAACGCCCAGATTCATTAAAAACCGCGCGTCACCGCGCGCGTTACACGCGGCCAACCGGAGAACGACATGTCTTCTATTACTGTGAACGACCTCTCGCTGAACCTCGCGCTAGACCGTAAGGCGATGACAGCGATTCGCGGTGGCGGCGGCGCACCGTGGGTGTATGGCTGGATTCAGCCTTACGTACGCAGCACGCCCAGCATCGGTCCCGTCGTGAACCTGTACGACGTGACCAACAACTTCTATGCTAACCAGATGATCAACACGTTCCAGTCGGTCGACGTCCGCAACACCGGCGCGAACTCGAACATCAGTGTCTCTCCCGACGCACGCAGCAGAAACGATACGGTGTAAACGTTGTGACCTGTGCGAGCCAATTTCGCTGGACGTCGTCCGCGCATTCCGATCCCGGACGCGTCCGCGAAATCAACGAAGATGCCTGCCTGGACCAGTCCGACCTCGGGCGCTGGGCCGTTGCCGACGGCATGGGCGGGCACGCGGTCGGCGATCTGGCAAGCCGTCTGGTGATCGACGCGCTCGCCCGGCTGACCTCGCCGGTCAGCATGAAGGCCTTCGTCGCCGACGCGCGCTCGCGCCTGCAAAGCGCCAATCGTCAATTGAGGGAAGAAGCCGCGCGCCGACAGGTCCAGCGTATCGGCAGTACAGTCGTCGCACTGCTTGCCTGTGACCGCTTCTGCGGCTATGTGTGGGCCGGCGACAGTCGCCTGTATCTGCTGCGCGAAGGCAGCTTGCGGCAACTCACCCGCGATCACAGTCAGGTTGAAGCGCTCAAGTCGCTCGGCGTGATCACCGAGGAAGAGGCGCGGCACCATCCGGCGCAGCATATGATCACACGAGCCGTTGGCGCGACAGACGTACTCGAACTCGACGACGACGCCATCGAAGTGATGGACGGCGACGTCTTCCTGCTCTGCAGCGACGGCCTGAGCAACGAGGTCGGCGAAGAAGACATGCTCGCGGTGCTCAGCAAGGCGGCGAACGCAAACGCCTCTGAAGAACTCGTCGAGCTGGCCCTCGCGCGCGGCGGCCGCGACAACATCACCGCCGTGGTCGTGCGCGCCGAAGACCCGAACGCATCCGACAAAACCTTGCTGAACCCATCCCCTTGAGCCCGTTGCACTGACGGCGTTTAATGCGGCGGACTCAAGTCTCTTCGCTCTCGTCGTCGCGCTCGTCCGCGCCGTTCCGGGTAGCGGCCGGCACATTGCGATTGCGGAAGTCCTTTGAATGCAGGCCGTGCTTCTTCAGCAGCATCTGCAGATGCGAACGGTTCATGTCGATACGGCGGGCCAGTTCCGCGACCGTGCCGCTCACTTCGCGAAGGCCGCGCTCGAGAAAGGCTTTTTCGGCGTCGTCGCTGGCCGCACGCTTCGCGTCGCTCAGCGACATCAGGTTCGTCACGCTGATCGGCTCCTGCCCTGTCGTGGTCGCCGCGTTGAACGACGCCGCGGATCCGGGCGCCGCGGGCCGCATGTCCTGCGGCAAGTGATCGATATCGGCCATATCGCCGGCCAGACACGATACGCGATACATCACGTTGCGCAGTTCGCGAATATTGCCTGGATACGCATAGTTCAGCAGAAAGTCGCGCAGACGCGGCGTCATTCGCACGGGCCTGCGCTTGAGCGTACCCGCGGCTTCATCGCCGAACCACGCGATCAGCAAAGGAATTTCATCGCGGCGCTCACGCAGCGGCGGCAGCGTGACGTGAATCACGCTCAGCCGGTAAAAGAGGTCTTCGCGGAACTTGCCCTCTTCACTAAGTTGCCGCAGATTGCGATTGGTCGCCGCGACAATGCGCGTATCCACCGCGATCGTTTCATCGGACCCGACGCGCTGAATCTCGTGCGCTTCCAGCACGCGCAGCAGCTTCACCTGCCCGGCCAGAGGCAACTCGCCGATTTCGTCGAGAAAAATCGTACCTGTATGGGCGCTTTCGAATTTACCCTTGCGGTCATTCGAAGCCCCCGTGAATGCCCCCTTGCGATGCCCGAACAATTCCGACTCCAGCAAATTGTCGGGAATCGCGCCGCAATTAACGGAAATGAACGGCTTGTCGGCACGCGAACCGTTGGCGTGAATCACCTTCGCCATCAATTCCTTGCCGGTGCCGCTTTCGCCGTCGATCAGCACGGGCAAATCGGTCGGCGCCGCTTTCTCGGCGATTTCGAGCGATTCGAGCAAACGCGGATTGTCGCCGAACGTCCCTTCGAAAATGAAGCTGCGTTCGAGCAGCGCCTTGCGCCGCGCGCCTCGTGATTGATCGACGCGCTCCTGCGGTTCGGCGGCCACCGCCGCTTGCACGAAGCGCTCCTTGTGCGAGAGTTGCATCACCTCGTCGCGCAGCGAGGTGGCTTGCCGAAGCAGTTTGTCGATGTCCGCGCGCTCCAGCCGCGACGACCAGCGTAACGTCGAGCGCAAGATCTCGATCCGCTCGATCAGGCCCGCGTACGAAATCGCGGGGCTAGCCTCTTCAATCTGGTCGAGTATTTTCATCATCATGCGCTCAACTGTTTCTGGACCAGTTGGTAATACATGCCGCCGCGCTGGATCAACTCATCGTGACGGCCCTGTTCGACAATCGCTCCTTCGTACAGCACGAGAATCTTGTCCGCGCGCATGATCGTGCTAAGCCGGTGCGCGATGATCACCGCCGTGCGGCCTTTCAGAATGTCGTGCATATTGCCGAGGATATTGCTCTCCGACTGCGAATCCAGCGCCGAGGTCGCTTCGTCGAACACCAGCAGGCGCGGATCGTGATACAGCGCCCGTGCAATGCAAAGCCGCTGGATCTGCCCGCCGGACAAGCCGATTCCGCGCTCGCCGACAATCTGCTCGTAGCCGAGCGGCATCTTGCTGATGAATGCGTGCGCGTCGGCCATCTTCGCCACTTCCTCGATGCGACGCCGGTCGGGCGCGTCGTCGCCGCTCGCGATATTTTCCGCGATCGTGCCGGAGAACAGCAGGTTGCTCTGCATCACGTAGCCAATCTGCGCACGGTAATAGGCTTTATCGACCACGCCGAGATCGTAGCCGTCTATCGTCATCTTGCCCTCGGTGGGCGTGTAGAAGCCCACCAGCAGCTTGGCGAGCGTGGTCTTGCCCGAACCGCTGCGGCCTACGATCGCCACCAGTTCGCCCGGCTTGATATCGAAGCTGATGTTCTCGAGCACGTAGGCCGAGTCGTTTTCGCCGTAGCGGAAATAGACGCCGCTGAGGCTGATTTCGCCCTGAAGTTCGGGCAGCATCACACGCGAGGGTAAATCCTGCGGTTTCTGTTCGGGCTCGATATCGAGCACGTCGCCGAGGCGCTCCATCGCCACGCCCGCGTCGTTGAGCATGCTCCACAAGCCGACCAGTCCCATCAACGGACCGAGCACGCTACCCATGAACGCGTTGAACGCGATCAACTGACCGATCGTCATTTCACGCGCCAGCACGAGATTCGCGCCGACCCAGAGAATGGCAATCGTCGTCGCTGCGTTCAGCAACTGACTGCCGAGTCCCACGAGAATGTTGAATGCATGCGCCCGATATTGCACTTCAAGCGCCTTCGCGTACTTCTTCTCCCAGCGCAAGCGCACTGGCCGCTCAATGCCCATGCCCTTGATCGTCTCCACGCCCGCGAGCGCTTCCATCAAAAACGACTTCGATTCAGTCGAAGCGGTGAACACTTCGCGCGCATAGCCCTTGATCTTCGGCGTGGCGATCGCCGTCAGCGCCATGATCGGAATGACGAACGCGATCAGCACCAGCGTCATCTTCACGTTGTAGACGAACATAATCGTGAAGTAGATGAACACCATCAGCAGGTTCAGCGCGGTGGTGACGGTGGATTCGGTCAGGAAGGCGCGGATCGTCTGGTTCTCCTGGAAGCGCGCGAAAATGTCGCCGGTCTTGCGCTTGGCGAAAAACGAAAACGGCAGCGACAGCGTGTGCTTGAAGAACTGCGACATCATCGCGAAGTCCATGTTGCGCACCATGAAATTGGCGAGATAGGCGCGAATCGACGACATCAATTGCGAAAAGACATTGGCGATGATCAACCCGCCAATCAGCAGATGCAGCAGGCTGACATTCTGATGCACGATCACACCGTCGAGAATGTTCTGGATAATCAGCGGCGGAATCACACCCAGCACCTGAATCACGAAGGTGGCGAGAAACAGGTGGCCGAGAATCTTTTTGTACGGCGTGAGATAGCCGACAAAGCGTATCCACGGCGAACGCGCGGCGGACATTTGCAGCAGATTCGGGCCGCCGGTGAACAGCAGACAGGTACCGCTCCACCCGCGCTCGAAATCTTCCACGGTCATCTTCTTGAAGCCGACGGCCGGGTCTGCGACCCACACATACTCTTTGGAGAGTCCATACACCACGACGTAGTGGTATCCCTCCCAATGCACGATGAACGGTAGATCGAAGCCGCGCAACGAATCGAATGTGCATTGCACACCGCGCGCCGTGAAACCCAGCGATTCGCCCGCGCGGGCGAGACTGTCGAGCGTGGCGCCCTGAGTCGTGACATTGGCGAGCTCGCGCAATTTGCCGAGCGTCATTGGAATGCTGTAGTGGCGGCATATCATCGCGAGGCACGCCGCGCCGCAATCCATTTCTTCAGCCTGCTCGACCAGCGCGAAGCGTTTGATGACCTTCTCGCCGAACTCGGGCTTGGTCTGCAGATCGAGCATGAGCGGCAGCTTGCGTCGCTGTTCGACCCGCTTTTGCCGCTGTAACTCGCGGTCCCCGTAACGAATCCGCTCGTCGAGCACTTCACGCAGCTTGGGATTGCGTTCGAGAATGAAGTGGACCGTGCGCTCGGGAATCACGAGCAGGCGCGTATCGGTTGTCGCGACAACCGAAGCCATCTGCTCCTGACGCATCAGACACGCTTTCTCGCCGAATATTTCGCCTTCGCCAAGCGTGGCAAGCGTGTAGTCGTGGCCTTCCTCATGCCGGACGATGCGCACTTCACCCTGGCGCACCACATACAGCCGCCGGTCCTCGCGTCCGTCCTGCTTGAGAATCTCCTTGCCGGCGGCGACCCGCTTCACACCCACGCTGCGCACATACTCTTCGAGTTCCGCCTTGTTCAGTTTGCCGCGCAGATCGAACAACTGCGCGACGAAGCCGCCCGCTGAGTTGATCGCCACATAACTGGCGACGAACGCCAGCGCGGCCTGATTGCCGGCGATCACCGGCTCGATTGCGGCGCGCGGAATGAACAGCAACTCGGTTTTCGCCGACGCCCGCACCGACGCTTCATGCACATAGGCGCGCAACATCGCAATATCGGCGAAGATCTCGCCCGATTTGCGCACGCCCATGCTGGTTTCCTTGCCGTGCTCCTCCGTGAAGATCCGCACGGAACCTGAACGAACCACGTAAAGTCCGTCGGCCGTCTCACCCGCGGAGCAGACCGTTTCGCCGAATGAATAGAAGCGCGCTTGCGCATATTCGGCAAGACGGTCGATCTCGTCGCGCGAAAACGGCGAGAGAATTTCCACCGAGGTTAGAAACTCGGCTGTGGAAGGCGCGGTCTGGGGTGCATCCATGTGCTTGCGGACCTCGAATCGGCGTGTCGTTGCGTTGTTTCAATGCGGCGTGCAGGGCACGAACGCGCTAGCGCGCTTCGATCACGTGCTCCTGAGCGCGTGCAATCAGCCAGCTTTCGCGCAGCAGGCGCCGGACTTCCGAAGCCACATCGGCATCGAGCGTTGCGGGATATTTGGCCGTCACGGCGAAAATCTCGAAGCACGATCGATCCGCCGATGGAAAAGGCCCCAGCAGGTCGCCCACTGCCGCATTGAAAATCTTCGCTTCGATATCGGGCTTCAATGAGCCGCGCAGCACCTTGCCGATCACGCCGCCAGCCTCACGCGTATCAGCAATAGAGTGCTCGCGCGCCATGTCGGCGAAACTATCGGGGTCGTCGTGCAGATACGAAATCATTTCCTTCGCCTTGCCCTCGCTGTCGAGCACGATATGGCTCACTTCGATCGCGTCGAACTTCGGCGAATTCAGGGCGAAGTAATCCTTGATCGCGGCGTCGTTGCCGATCTCGTCGAGCATCTTCTCCTGGTACAGCCCGTCGGTAATGAAGGCCTCGAATTCGTCGAGACTGACATTGAGCGCATCGAGGTACTGATTCATATCCGTCGCGCGATGCAAGCCGCGCACGCGGCGGAATTGATCGGCGCGCTGCTGGATTTCATCGGCGCTCACGGTGATGCCCTGTTTCTTCGCGGCGTGAACCGTGAGCTTGTCGCGCACGATCTGCTCGATCAGGCTCTCGAACTGGCCGGTCAGTTTCAGAAGACGAATGAACTCGGCCACGTCCACGACTTCGTCATCGATTCGCACTATCGCGGTCATCTCATTCGCTCCTTTTATTGACGTGTGATCCGCGCGGTCAACCCGCCACCTGCCTGAACGGATCGAGACCCAGATCGATCAGGCGGCGCTCACGCACCACGATCTCGGCGCTTGCCGTCATGCCGTAACGCAGTGGATAGCGCGTGTCGGCAATCTGGTAGTAATCCTTGTCCAGCGTGACGCGGCCTTCGTAGACCGGCTGCTTGTCCGTCGACGACGGTTTGGTGGCCGGCGAAATATAGGCCAGCGTGCCGCTGATCAGCCCATAGCGCTGATACGGAAAGGCATTGAATTTCAACTTGACGGGCAGACCTTCGTGCAGAAAAGCACGGTCGTGTTCGGCAATTTCGATCTTCAGAACGGGCCGCGCGTCTTTCGGCGCAATGCCGCCGAGCGGCGCGTTGGCCTGGATCTTGTCGCCGCGCTGCGTCGACGTGACGTCGGTGATGACGCCCGAGACCGGTGCGAGGATCAGCAGAAAATTGTCCTTGTCGATGTTCTCGAAACGAATCCGCGCGGCCGCTTCGGACACCAGTCGCGCGCTTTGCAGTTGCAGGCGCAACTTGTCTTCCGCGTCGGTAATGTCGCGCACCGCCGAATCGTATTGAAGCTGCAGGTCGGTGGTCTGCTGGCCGCTGGTTTCCAGTTGCGCATTCGCCTGCGCATATTCGTGGCTCAGGCGGAAATCCAGTTCCGCGAGTTTCGATTGCGCGACACGGTATGCGTTATCCGCTTCCATCGCCGCGGTGCGTTTCTGCTCCACCTGCAATTCGGCGATGCCGCCGCCGCCCGGCTGCGCAAAGAGCCGCGAGTAGCGGTCCAGTTCCTGACGCGCCGCTTCACGCGTGCGGCGGGCGTTGTCGAGCACGCTGCGCGCTTCGTCGAGTTCGGCCTTCTGCCCCTCCGCGAGTTTGGTCGTGCCTTCGGAGACCCGATTTTCGTGCTGGCGCGCTTCCACTTCCATCTGCGCCTTCAGCGCGGCGGCTTTGCGCTCCATCAGCGCCTTCTTCTCGGGAAACTGCTTCCAGTCGCGCTCGGCGTCTTCCAGCTTGAGTTGTGCTTGCAGCGCATTGCTGGCAGCCTCGATCGCGCCGCGCGCATTGAGCCGCGCGAGCACGTCGCCTTTCGATACGGGTTGTCCTTCGGCGATATACAGATCGGCGAGTTCGCCGTCGATCGGCGCATAAATCCGGCGCACCTCCGATTCGGGCGACAACGTGCCTTGCGCGCTGACGATCACGTCTGCGCGCCCCACGAACGACCACAGCAGGCCGACCACGACGAGCGCGACCATCGCCCAGATCAGCGCGCGCGCGAGCCGCACCGGCTCCGCCATCAGAATCGCAATGCCTTCGACACTGTGATCCTCCAGCGCCTCCGACAACGGTCTAGGGTGACTGTCGCGTTTCACTCTGCTCGCCTCCGATCAATGCCAGCTTCGCTTTCAGAAGTCCCGGATCCAGCACCATGCGCAACTCCGTCAGCGAGCGGCGCTGCAAATTGGCTTCGGCGTCGATATCGGCGAGCAGACGGTCGAAGTCGGCGGGATGATCGGCCTTCAGTTGCGTGTAGATGCGCATACCCTGTTGCGCCGACGTTTGCGCATCCGAAAGCAGACGCGCCTCGCTGCGAAATCCCGGCGAAATACCCGCTTCGAGGCGCTGCGTTCCGCCGATCGATCCACTCGCGCGGTACTGCTTCCACAAGCTTTGAGCGCGCAACATCAGGTCTTGCGCACGCGCCAACGCTTTGTCGTGCAAGGCGGCCACGTCTTTCTGAATCGACTGCAGGAACCACACGTCCGTTGTCGGATCGAGGCTTGCGTAGAACGACAGCAGGCGCTGGTCGTAATCCTTGTCGCCGCGCGTTTTCTGCAATTGCGCATACTGGTCGAGCAGAGCCTTCTTGTGCGCCATTTCCGCAGCGAGCACATCGGACCACGGCCCGGCGGGCATGGCTTGCAACCCGGCTAGTGCCTGTTGTGCGTCACCGTGCTGCCATGCCGCCGTCACGGCGTCATGGCGAGCAATGACATCGGGTGACGGCAAACGGCTGGCCGCCAGTTGCTGAAACTGCGCCTGAAACGGCGGCGTGCTGAAATGCGCCGCTTTCAGCATGGCGAGCAATGGCGTCAGCTGCCGGCTCAACGCGGCATTCAGCAAATCGGTGTATTGGCGCAAATCCTGGCGCACCCGGTCAATGCCCGCGAGGCGCGGATAGCGCTGCGCGTAATCGTCGAGCACGGGAGGCAGCGCAGCGGGCTTGTCGCGCGCCAGTTCGGTGCGAATCGTGCCATTCAGGCGGTCGATGGCGGCCAGATAAACCGAATCGTCGCTTTCCAGTTTGCGCAGATGGCTCAGTGCCTGCGCATAGGGGTCGGCGAACACGGGCACATAGGAAGCGATCCGGTCGAGCGCGCGTTGATGGCTCTTCGCGTCGTCCTCCCAGCGTTGCAGCAGATTGCCGATCTTGCCCTCGTCCGTGTACATGCGAATCGGTGCTTCCATGCCACCGCGGCCCGCCACGAAGCGTTCCAGATCGCCAACCCACTGCAATTCGCCGATCAGCGAAGTAGCGTCCACATTGTTGGTACTCAACGATCTCATCTCGTTGAGCAACGCGTCCGCCTGATCGAACTGCGCCTTTTCCAGCGCATTCAGCCAGTTGGGGACTTTCGCCTTCAACAGCGCTTCACTCGCGAGCGCGCTGACTTTCGTGTCCGTGGGGTGGCTCGCCAGATAGCCCTTTGCCGTGGTTACCGCGCTGCTGTAATCGCCGCTTGCCAGCAGATTCTTTAACTCGCGCTCCGACGAACCACGCATGTAGAGCGCAGAGGCAACCGCCACTAGCACCACCCCGGCCACGCCGCCCCATACCGCAATGCGCCGCACGCTCGTGCGGTCGCCGATCGCAAAAGCCTTGCCGAGCTCACCCACGAGCAGGCGCCAACGTTGCGGTTTGCGCTTGCCCGCCCCTGCATGCGCGGCGCCATTCGCTCCGCCCGTGCCGCTCGCCACTTTTTCCGTGCCCGTCGGGGTATCGCGTTTCGCGTGCGCGGACGTGGACTGCGCCGCCTCGTTGACTTCGTCCTCGCGTTGCAGACCGGGGTCGACGCAAAAGATATCGAGGAAGGAATGCGCGGCGCCAACGAACGTGGTCTTGTCTGGATCGCCGGCTTCGTCGGCGGCCGGGTTGAGAAAGAGTTGGGTCACGGTGGGCTCGACTTCAGGGGGCTTCTGCAGCGTCACCCTGTAGACGAAGTGATCTCCGCCAAATGCAACGAGGTCTCCCTCTACGAGCGGCAGCGCGGATTCGTCCAGCCGCTTTCCGCCGACGAATGTGCCGTTGGTGCTGCTGAGATCTTCGACATACAGCTCACCGCCCTTCAGAAAGATGTGGGCGTGACGGCGCGAAATGTAGTTGACCTGATGCGGATAGCGGTCCTTGTAGCGCGAAAAGACATCGTCTGTTTTGCTGACGAGAAACGGAAACGCCTGTACCTCGATGGGTTGCAGGCCGAGGTCGTCGCGCTGCGGCACCAGCAGCAATCCCGGCGCGGCGGGAGAAGCGGCGGCCGCCACGATACGCGCGCGCGGCTCGATGCTCACCCGGTAGCAAAGCTCGCCGCCGAAGCACAGTTCGTCGCCGGCACGCACGCGGGCCGGCGTTTGCCGCACGGCGACACCATTCACCGTCGTACCGTTCTTGCTGCCGAGGTCGGCCACGTAGACCGCGCCGTGTTCCGTGAAAATCCGCGCATGACGGCGGGACAGGCGCGCAATCCGTTCCGCGGGATAGTCGGTAAAAGGTGCCTCGCTGCGCCCGATTGCAAACAGATTGTCGACGATCCGGATCGCGTCAAGCGCGGGACGCTGCCCGGACGCAGCCGGCGACAACACCACGTCGAACGCAGCGTCTTCAGTCGCGCGCATCTCAGCAATCGGAGCTTCGCCGGCAGCCATTTTATCTGGATCACTAAGCGTTTACCCGTTGCGAGGAGTACGCAACGGAAACGGGACAAAGGACTACGGCGGAAAGATATTGTTTGAGTGAGCCGTGCATTAGGCGGCCCCTTAAAGATTGTAAGTCACACATGGCGAGTGTCAATTTTCCGATCGTCGGTTATGAAGGCAATGAGTGCGTCAGTTACAGCCGAAATACCCCCTGCGGCGCGCCACATTGCGGATTAGCTCAGTGCTCCTTTACTTCCGTCTGCACGTCGACGCTCGGCCAACCGCCGCCCAGCGCTTTATAAAGCAATACGGTGTCGGACAGAATTTGCTGATGGTTGGCGAGCAGTTCCTGTTGTGCTTCCAGCAAAGTCCGCTCGGTTTCGAAAACCTCCAGCTGGGACACGAGGCCGAGGCGCAACTGCGACTGGATCTGGTCCGCCACGATTTGCAGCCGCGACACTTCCTGCTGCAACTCCACGCGCTGTTCCTTGTGCGAATTCACATTGACCAGCGCGTTTTCCACTTCCTCGAACGCGGCCATCACCGCCACGCGATACTGCTGTTCGGCAACCGTCGATTGGGCCTGCGTGACTTTCACATGTGCCCGCACGCCCGGATCGAGCAGCGGAATGTTGATGCTGGGCATGAATCCGTACGTGAAGGATTTAAGCAGGTCGGTCAACGCAAAACTGGCAGTGCCGCCGTGCGCAGTCAGGCTGATGGTCGGCAATTGCGCGAGCTTGGCCTGGCCGACGAGGTCGTAAGCTTCCAGCACTCTGAACTCAGCGGCGACCACGTCGGGACGCCGCGCGAGCAGTTGTGCGGGCAGGCCGTCTGGTACGGGCGGCAGTTGCACGCGCTGCTGCAAATGCCCCTTGGGCATCTGAAACTCGCCAGCCGGCACGCCGAGCAACGTGCAGAGGGCGTTGTTGGCAAGCGCGCGCGAGCGGCGCAGCTCGAGCAACTGATTGGTCAGGCGGTTGATCTCCGCCTGCTGCCGCAACACCTGGGTTTGCGGCACGAGGCCGTTGCGGCGCTGGCCGTCGTAAATCGTGAGGATCTGCCGGTTCGTTACGAGCGTTTTCTGCTGCTGCTCGATCTGGTCGTCGAATTGCAGAATCTGGAAGTACGTGCTGGACACGTTCGACACCAGTTCGAGATACCCGGCGCGCCAATCAGCCTCGCTGGCGTGGAATTCCGCCTTTTGCGCCTGCACGCCTTTTTCGACTTTGCCCCAGATATCGATGTCCCAGTTCACCTGCGTCGCGAGGTTGTACTGCTTGGAGAAGGTCTGGTGCGTGGTTTTTTCGAAATCGGCGCCGGCGCCCAAATCCATGGTCGGCAAGGCGCCCGCTTTGGCTTCGCCGATCTGCGTGCCGGCCACGTTGATACGCGCGGCCAGCACCTTGATATCGAAGTTGCCGGCAATCGCCTTCGCAATCAGCGTGTCGAGATAGGGATCGTGGAAACCCTTCCACCAGTCGGGTTCGATGGTCGCGGCCGCCGACACCGGCGAGCCCTTCTGATCCGACCAGGACGTTTTGGCGGGCGTGTCGGGACGCTTGTAGTCGGGCATGCTCACATCGACGCAGGCCACCAGCGAGAGCGCGCAAGCCGTTGCCGCGCAAACGCAGCGCAGCACCGATATCCTGCGGGCGAGGCGCTGACGAGTTGATGAAAGCGACGCTGACACGATGGTCTCCGATAACGCCCGTTTCAATGCACGAGGAGAACGCACCCTTTAAGTAAAGCATCTCCTGCGCGGCTTCACCATCGAAGCGATGCAAGAAGATCGGTGCGGGGTTCGTGCGGTGAAGCGGGGGGCGCGTGGAAAGAACGATTGGCTGCGAAATCTTTTTGAGGAGCGGGCGGTAAGAGCCCGCGGAGGCCGTCTGGCCTCCGCGGCGGCCTGCGCCGTTTAGTGCACGTTGATGTTGTTGCTTGCGCTCACGTGCGGATCGATCGTGGTCGTGATGCCGGAGACGAACGCTGCGTTGTTGCCGTTGGCGTTCTGAATGTCCAGTTGCGTGTTGATCAGTTGGGTGGCATTGACCGTCTTGCTGTTGTTCGGCGCGTACATCGGCATGAAGTTGAAGTACGACGACGAAGGATAGTAGCCCATGCCACCGCGCACGGCGCTCATGGCCTTGCTGTCGAGTTGTTCGGTGATGGACAGGTCTTTGATGGTCAGCGTGTTCATGGTCAATCTCCTGGAAGGGAATACTGCACAGTTTGCGGTTGGGTTCGAGCAACTTGTCTGCTCGAGTGTCACTAATGCATGGGCTGTGCCAGTCTTCCTTTTTTCTCCTAATAAATTTGTCGGAGCGCCGTAGATAAAGGGTTGCGGGGCGGATCGGAAGACGGATCGCGAGAGAAGCGGAGAAGCGGTGCGCGGAGGATGGTGGATCGCGGCCAACAGAACGCGCGAAGCTGTTGGTTGCGGCGTAACATCCGATTGCCGGAGCGTCACGCCGCGGATTGCGTCACCGCGCGATGACGGTGATCTTCTTCGAATACACAGGCGGATTGTGCGGAATATGCATGTCGTCGCCCATCAGCAACTGCAACGTGTGCTTGCCTGGCGGGAGCTGAATCGTGGTCTCCGTTTCGCCCGCACCGAAATGCAGATGATTGCGATCCGACGGAATTTCCTGATCCATCGGCGGCAGGTCGGTGTCGATCAGCAGATGATGGTGGCCGGTATTCGGATACTTGACGCCTTTGGGCGCCACGCCCATATACCGCAGGCCGAACCACACCTTGAATGGCTTGTTGGCCGGTACGACCTGCCCGTCGTTGGGATAGCCGATATATGCATGGGCACCCGCCGGTGCGGGCGTCGTACCCGCATTGACGACATTTGGCGAAGCCAATGCCGCCGACATGACGAGCGCCGCGGCCGCGATGATCTTGTACATGGAGGTCTCTCCGTCCTGACGGATCCGCTTTGAACGAACGGATCGCGCTAGTCTTTTAGCACGGTGATGGTGATCTTCTTCGAATACACGGGCGGCACATGCGGCACGTGGTTGTGATCGCCGAGAATGAGTTGCAGTGTGTGTTTGCCCGGCGGCAACTCGATCCGCGCGTCCGTCTCACCCGCGCCGAAGTGCAGGTGATTGCGATCCGATGGGATTTCCTGATCGAGCGGCGGCAGGTCGGTGTCGATCAGCAGATGGTGATGGCCGGTGTTCGGGAACACGACGCCCTTCGGGCACACGCCCATGTTCCGCAAGCCCATGCGCACCCACAACTTGCCGCCGTGAATCACCGCGCCATCCGGTGGCCAGATGATGTATTCCTCCGCGCCCGGCGGCGAAGTGGTTGACTCGGCCAGCGCCAACGCGCCGGGCACCATGTTGCCGAACACGAGGACAAGCGTCGCGCGCAGCGCCTTGCGCCGCGCCTCGCGATGCGCATTCGCTCCGTGACGCACGTCGGTAACAACGGGGGTAACGGTTCTTCGCATAGCGCACTCTCCCGACGAATGGTCATGGCGACCCGACTGCACGACGCAGGCCGGACGTTTCGGCTGCACGCCACGGGCGCACGCGCGGTTGAACGGCCGCCCCTGGATAAAACGACCGTGCCGCCTTACTTTGTGAATTAGCTTAGGACGTAACTTGCCAAAAAGATACGCCACACTCGTTAACCGTATAACGCATTCGGGGCACGCCGACTGTTGTGGCGCGCAAAGCGCGTGCTATCGTTATTAAGAGGTTGCAGATGGATGGTCGATAGCGGCGTCGATGCTTCGCGCCTTTGACTCCAGCAACTGCTGCGAGTGGCGCGGTCCTCGATTGCCTATGTTCTGTCCGGAACAAACAGGATGTGAAGATGTGGCGAATATTCATGCTGGTGTGCATGGCCGGGGCAATGCAGGCGCATTGGGGCGATGCTTATGCGGCGCCGCAACCTGATGGCGTCGAGCGGGGCGCGAGTGCGGCGAACATGGCGACATTGCCGCTCACTCCGTTCACGCCACAATCAGGCAAGCAGTCTTCTCCACGTATTGCGCTAGTGATTGGTAACGGCGCGTACGGTGCCGATCACGCCGAACTTGTGGACCGCACCGACACGCAATTCGATGCACTGCGTGAGAACGCCCCGCGCGATGCCGAAGCCATGCGTGACGCGCTGAAAACACTCGGCTTCGACGTGATCATGCGCACGAACGCGACGCCGCAGCAAATGCGCGAAGCCATCGGTGAATTCCATGAGCGCCTGCGGTCAGGCGGCGTTGGCCTCTTTTATTTCGCGGGACACGGCATGCAAATCGGCCCGCAAACACTGCTCATCCCCGCGGGACTCGATTCTCGCTTGCCGGCTGCCGTCGTCGGAGAGGGCGTCGATCTCAACGCCGTATTGCAGGCAATGCGCGCGCCGCGTGACGGCCAGTTCAATCTCGTGATCCTCGATACGTGTCTGAACAACCCGTTCTCGGCGGACGTGGCGGGCAATACGTCCGCGCTTCCGGACAACACGGTAGTGGCCTACGCGACCGCGCCTGGCGGTTTCGCAGCGGACGGCGTGCGTCATGGCGTCTACACGAATGCATGGCTGCACGCGCTCGACAGCGCTCCGTCGCAAACCCTGGCGAATCTGTTGCAGCGCGTCGCGGCGCAGGTCCGCGACGTAACGGGTGGCGAGCAAACGCCGTGGCTGGCTTCCTCGCTGCCTCGGTCGTTGCTCGTGTCCGATGCTGCGTCCGCCGCTCTGGACAATCCCGTGATCACGCTGCGCAGCAGAGGCATCTTGCCGAAAGACAGCAGCGAACAATACGAAATCACGTTCTGGAATTCGATCAAGGACAGTAATTACCCAGGCGACTACGAGGCGTATCTGAAGGCCTATCCGAACGGCCGCTTCGCCACGCTCGCTCACGCGCGCATCGAACGTTTGCGCGCAGCGGGGGCGTCGAGTTCGCCCTCCGCAGCCACACCTGCCGCGCCTTCCGTGGCACCGGCGCCACAAGCAGCACGGCCAACGCCGCCGCCTAGTGCGCCGGCACCGAAGCCCACCGCAAGCGCCGCCCCGCCGGCCGCGCCACCTGCGGCGGCGGTAGCGCAAAAGCCCGTCACGCATGCGGCGGTCGCCGGCGAAAGCCGCGATTGCGCCACCTGTCCGATCATGATTACCGTGCCTGCCGGTTCATTCTCGATGGGCAACAGCACCGACGATCCGTCCGAAAAGCCGGTACATCACGTGAGCATTGGTGCGCCGTTCGCGATCGGCAAGTACGAGGTGACGGTGGAGCAGTGGAACGCGTGCGTGGCAGCCAACGGCTGTCAGAAACTCACACCCGAAAGCAATACCAACAAAGCCGCCCCGGCGCGCGATCTCAGTTGGGACGACGCACAGCAGTACGTGAAATGGTTGAGCAAGAGCACCGGCAAACCGTACCGTTTACCCACCGAAGCGGAATGGGAATATGCGGATCGCGGCGGCACGACGACTGCCTACTGGTGGGGCGACCAGATGCGCAAAGGCAACGCCAACTGCAAGGACTGCGGCGACCCGTGGCACAAGGAAGGACCTGAGTCCGCCGGCTCGTTCGCACCGAATCCCCTTGGCCTGTACGACATGAACGGCAGCGTGTGGGAATGGACCGCCGACTGCTGGCACAACTCCTACCAGGGCGCGCCTGCCGACGGCCACGCATGGGACAGCCCCGGCTGCGACATGCGCGTGATTCGCGGCGGTTCGTGGCGCGAGGGCGGCGGCTATATGCTCAGCGCGACACGCTTCAAGTACAGCTCAGGCGTGCGCCAGTCGCAGGATGGCTTTCGGGTCGTCAAGGATCTCAAGTGACTGGTGTGAGTTGTCGGGCCCGCGCCCGGCTCGCCACCGTCAAGCAAGCCGCATCCAAGGTGCGGACTTAGGGCGAGCGTGGCTTCGTCGTAATCGGCGCGAAATCGGCGACGATGTGATCACGGCCGTATTTGCCGCCGATCTGTGCGAGCCTCGCGTCGAGCGCGCGCAGATAATCGGCGCGCGCTTCGCTTTCCGGACGCGGCTTGTCGAATAGCGGCGCCGGCGTAATCAGCAGCACGACCATCTCCGATCCGAACGGCTTTGAAATGATCCAGTCCCCCGCGCTGCCGATAGTGGCGGCGTAGTGCGGCGGCGCCTGATTGTCCTTTGCGCGCGGGCTCGGCACCATGTGCACGACGCTGCCGTCGAGCTGGTAGTAGTCGAGGTTCACATACGAGTCATAGCCGGGCGTGGTGACGTCGACAACGAGCGGGTCGCCATCGCTCAACTGTCCGCCGGAAGGCCTCACATGCAAGGCCGCAACGTGCCCGGCCTGCATGTTGCCGACCCAGTAGGGCGCGAGCGCCTTGATGGTGTCGCACTTGTCGTCGGCGAGCGGCTCGACGGCCAGCGTCAGCGTATCGACGCCCGGCAACGCCGCCAGCGTGTCCTTCAGATGCGCGGTGCCGTAGCGTTGCGAGACATAGCCGCGCACCGTCAGCGAATGGTCCTGTACTGAGGCGGACAGTGCGGAACAGGGCACTTGCATCAACGCGGGTGTGATGGCGGCGAGCGTGAGCGCCGGCTTCGGCGCGGGCGTGGGTGGCGTGACGGGCACGGCCGCGACCGGACTTGCCGGGGGTGCCGTGGCAGGCGCCGCCGCGACGATACTGGCCGGCGGAGGCGGCGCTGCCGCGGCAACCGGCCCAGAGACCGTCTCACCCGCAGACGACGAAGCCGCCTGCTCCGCCAAAGCCTGCGACGCGCCCGCCGGCGTCTGCGCCCCGTTCTGCCGGTTCGGCGCCGAGCGGAATGCGAACACCCCGACCGCCGCCGCGCACACCACCGCGAAACTCGCGAGTCCCACCTTCGCCAACGTACCCGACTTCTCCGCGCGCGCCTCGTTGTCGAACTCCGCGATGAAGCGCTCCACGCTCGGCATGCGCGTATTGCGATCGAACGACAGCGCCGAGCGCAGTGCGCGCCATTGTCTCGAGTCGAGATTGGCCGGCCGCTGCGGTTTGAAATCGGCATTGCGGGCTTGTGTCGCCGACAACCGGTCAAACGGATGGTGGCCGGTCAGCAGCTCATACGTGATGCAGCCGAGCGCGTAGATATCGTCGCGCGGATCCGGCTCGCGGTGCTCGATCATTTCCGGGCTGGCATACGCGGGCGTCAACGCGCCGAGGCTGCCCGGATCGAAAACGGTGGCGTCGCTCTCTTCTTCCGGACGCTGAAACACGCGAGCGATGCCGAAGTCGATCACTTTCACTTCAGCATTCGTCGTGAGAAATACGTTGGCGGGCTTGAAGTCGCAATGCACGAAGCCGCGTTCGTGCGCGTAAGCGAGCGCGCTGCTCATGCCGCGCACGATCGGCAGCGCGGCGCGCACCGGCATGCCCTGGTAGCCCGGCGTGCGCAGCAACTGGCTGAGCGGCTTGCCGGACAGGTACTCCATGGTCAGATAGACGATCGGCCCGTCGCGGTCGAAGTCGTACACCGTGATGATGTTGCGATGCGCGAGCACCTGCGCCTTGCGCGCCTCGCGCTGTAACGCGACAAGCGAATTGGGGTTGCCGCGGAATTGGACGTTGAGCACCTTGATCGCGAGGTACGGTTTGCGATCCGAGGCCTCGAGCTTGCGCAGGTCGAGCGCCTTGTACACCGTGCCCATACCGCCGACGCCCAGGCATTCCTCGAGCACGAAGCGGTTATTCAGCGTGTCGCCGGTTCCTTTGATCTGGTCCTGTCCCGTCGCGCCGCCGTTGCCGCCTGCGTGGGATGCATTGCCGACGCTACCGGCACTACCCGCGCTCGCCGAGCGCACCGATGGAATTTCGACTGTGGTCTGGATGCCCGTTTCGTCGCCGCCCGCAGCCACGTTCGAAACGCGCAACTGTTCGATGCGCCGCCGCACTTCCACATAGAGATCGTCGGGCAACGGTGCTTTGCGCTGGGCCGCGCCAAGCATGTCCAGCAGCTGCGTGGGACCGAGTCCCTCGGTCGTCAACGTGCTGTCGAGTTGAGCCACGAACTCGTCACGGGACAGCTCGCCGTTCTGAAAGTCGTGAATCACACGCGCAAGGCTAGCCATTTGTGCGAAGCACCGCCGCTGCCGTTGGGCCGGACCGCATGCGATCCCAGCCTCTCAGGCCGATAGAAAACCTGTCGTAACCAGTTACATGTGCCGCTTCGATACTAGCTCCAGGTCCGTGCTTTCGCAAACCAGGATTGGCCCGCTGCCTGCGCGCTGAACCGGTGTCGTGGGAA
>NZ_JARESX010000087.1:0-26678 GCF_046026435.1 Paraburkholderia sp. RL17-381-BIF-C
AGGCTGAGTTAGCCGGCTGAGTCACGGCATTGAGTCATCGAGCGAGCACAGGGCAAACTGCATGGTACACAATGGCGCATTTTCTGTTTTGCGTCCTGGAGACTGCCATGCTTGGAGCGCTCGCTGTTCTGCTCACCTTCCAGTGCCTCGGCGAAGGTGTTTCGTATGTGTTCCACATACCGGTGCCCGGGCCCGTGATCGGCATGCTGCTGTTATTCGGCTTCCTCATGCTGCGCCCGCAATCCGCCGATGCGATCGAGCCGACCGCGCTCGAATTACTGCGCCATCTGTCCTTACTGTTCGTTCCGGCGGGTGTCGGCATCATGGTGTCCGCGAGCCGGATTCGTGGCGACGCCGTCGCGGTGATCGTCTCCATTGCCGTTAGCACGTCTCTCGCCATTGCCGTGGCTGCACTCGTCACGCGCGCGCTGATGCGCCGCCAGCGCCGCGATCCATCCGTTACGGAGGCCGTGTAATGACCGCCATTCCGAAGCTCGGCGCCATCTGGGTCTATCTCGCCGCGACTCCCTTGCTCGGGCTGACGATCACGCTGATCGCCTACCTCATCGCCCAGGCCATCTATGCGAAGGCGCGCTTCAATCCGCTTGCCAATCCCGTGCTGATCGCGGTGGCGCTGCTGGTCGCGCTGCTCGAAGTGACGCGCACGCCCTACGCGACCTACTTTGAAGGCGCGCAATTCGTCCACTTCCTGCTCGGTCCCGCGACGGTGGCGCTCGCGCTGCCACTCTACCGGCAGTGGCCGAAACTGCGCCGCTCCGCATTGCCGCTGATCGGCGGGCTCGTCGCCGGGTCATTGACGGCCATCGTTTCGGCGGTCGGCGTGGCCGCGCTGTTCGGTGCGTCGCATCAAACGATCGCGTCGCTTGCGCCGAAATCGGCGACCACGCCGATCGCGATGGCGGTCGCTTCCGAGATCGGCGGCATTCCCTCGTTGACGGCCGTGCTCGTCATTTCGACCGGCGTATTCGGCGCCGCGTTCGCGCGCGCCATTCTCAACGCCCTGCGTATCGCGGAACCCGAGGTGCGTGGTTTCGCGCTGGGTATCGCGTCGCATGGCATCGGCACGGCGCGCGCTTTTCAGGTGAGCGAGGAAATGGGCGCGTTCGCCGGCCTGGGCATGGGGCTCAATGGCGTGTTCACCGCGTTCGTGGTGCCGGTGTTGATGCCGCTCGCGGCGCGGTGGGTGATTGGGTGAGTCGCTGAGCGACTGAATGCTGCCTGGCCGGTTAAATGATGCTGAAACCGCCGACTGGCTGCAAGGCTCGCCGGCCGCCTCCTCGCATGCACCTGCCGTTGGCTGGATAATGACGGCTTCCCTCACCGACCGAACGGAGTTTGCTGCGATGTCTGCCTATGAATCCAAAGTGCCGCGCGTGCTGTTGACGAACGACGACGGTATCGACGCGCCCGGCCTCGCCGTACTCGAAGCGGTCGCTGCCGAGCTCGCGCACGAAGTCTGGGTGGTCGCGCCCGAGCACGATCAGAGCGGCACGTCGCATTCGATCAGCCTGCATTCACCGCTGCGGGTGAGCCGCCAGGGCGAGCGGCGTTTCGGCGTGGTGGGCACGCCCGGCGATTGCGTCGTGATGGGCGTCCGCCACCTGATGCGCGACGCGCCGCCCACGCTGATTCTTTCCGGCATCAATCGCGGCGGCAATCTTGGCGTGGAAACGATGTTCTCGGGCACTGTCGGCGCCGCCATGACGGGGCTGCTGCTGGGGTTGCCGTCGTTCGCACTGAGCCAGACCTTCAGCAACCGCGACAACGTGCGCTGGGACACGGCTCGCGCGCTCGCGCCCGGCGTGATCCGCCAGTTGCTCGCTATCGAGCATGCCGCGCCCACCTGCCTGAACATCAACTTCCCCGATGTCGACGCGGCCCACGCCGGCCCACTCACGCCGACCCGCCAGGGCGTCGGGCTCGTCGAAGATATCGACGTGTTGCCGCAAGTCGATCCACGCGGCATGGCCTATCACTGGTTGCGCTTTCAACGGGGCGCACGCGCGAACGACCCCGACAGCGAAACGGCTGCGGTGGCGTCAGGGCGCGTGTCGGTCACGCCGCTCGCCTTCGACCGCACCGACGAGCCCATCTTCGCGCGGCTCGCGGCTTCGTTGAGTTAGCCCTTCAATATATGGCCGATAGTCAGCGGTTCAGCGCATGGCCAATCGTCCGTCTCCCTGGCCTTACGGACGTGGCGCGCCGGTGATGCTCGGCGCGCCACCTGGACCCGCGGGATCGGGATTGCCGAACGCGGGAAGGCTGCCGTTCTCACGGGCACGCTCGATCTCCGCGCGCACCTGTGCACGCGTTTTCGGGCCGCCGTCCGTTTTCAGCACCGCGTTGCCCGCAGACGTGGACTGGACCACCGGCGTTGACAGCACCGTGGTTTGCGCCGTCAGTTCGGCTTGCGGGCGCGCTGGTGCTGTGGGTACCTCCAGCGGCGCTTGCGGCGCGGGTTGGATAGATAGTGCCGGCGCGGCAACGGGCGCGCTGATCAAGCTCGGCGGCGCATTCAGCGCTGCAGCTGGAGTCGACGGTTGGCCGACCGCAGGCGGTCCACCGGTGACCACCGCCCTCGCGTTCGGCGCGCTACGGCTGTCGAGGCCTGCCACCAGTTTGTCCAGCGCCGCCTGACTCCTGACATGATTCGACGCGTAATGGGTTGCTTCGCGGGAGGCAACTCGGATATCGCGCGACCGGCCGTGTCTTATCGATGACGACGACGTTCGTGCCGCCTTCGAAGCAGGTTGCAGCGTCTTCTCGACACGGTCTACCGTCAATGCGTGCTGCGCATTATCTGCACGCGCCTGCACTTCTCTTTGCAGTGCGCGCACCTGAGCATCGTCCTGATGGGCGGAACGAGCCGCGTCCAGTTGCGCTTGCGCGCCGGCAAGATCGTTGCGTTGCAGACTGTCGCGCGCCGCCTGCAGGCTCGTGGCGGTGGTGCCCGTCGCGCTCGTTGCATCGCTGCGAGCGGCAGCGGGTCCGGATATCACGGCGCCACTGATGGTGTCGCCGCGCGTTTGATGAACTGGCGCTTCATTGCGCGCCGTGTCGAATTCGTCCGCCGACAGCCACGGTTTGGCCGCATGCGAGACATATGCCGCGATTGCAACGGCGCTGACGACGAGTCCTGTAAGAACGATCTTCCTGGGTTCGCTATGCATGGGATGCCCCCTTCCAGTCGTGGAGCGTGCGCGGTTGCGAGTTTTGCAAATGCGCCCGAAATCATCAGAGGGTAGCGGCGATCGTGCACGCAGTGCCGCCGCGACGACCGCGAATTCGCGGCCGCAAGGTCCGGCCGAATAAGGCACCTACGAAAGCGCGCGCGAACTGGATGCGTCCATTTTCTATTTATATGCTTCGGACGTCGAATTGTCCGATGGCGCCTATTCTGTTGGCCTAAAAGGACTGGTTGCGCTGCTTTCTTAGGATGATTATTGGAACTGCGAAACGATACAGAATCGTAGCGTTTGCGGCGGGCTAGTGTGAGACCTGCTATATGCGCGACTCCTCTCTCTCCCGGCGTGCCGCGTGTCGCGCCGGCAATCGAACTGCCGACAATCAGCGCGATGCCGAACATCGACCTGGTGCCGATCGTCTCGCCCTACTCCATATAGCCAAACAGGGCCGCCCGTCCGGTGCCCGCGTAGTTGTACGGCGAGCGTGCCGACTGCGCCGCCAGCGTCGATGGAAAACGGATCATGACTGCGTCCTCGTCAAGGATCGACCACGAAGACGACAGCGACCCGATCCGCATATCCAGCCCCCTTCCCGACTTCGCTTAGCGCGATCTTCGCCGCCGAACAATCCGGGGGAAGTACTGATACAGGTCGGCGTCATTAATAATATTATTCATAGCGATTTCTGCAGAGGTAGGCGAAAACGAGGCCAACAACTTCTCTGCTGTTGACCCTATTGAGATTTAATAATAATTATGACCATCAATTAAGCGGGGACATCAGGAGATACAGGTGCGCAATTACCTTGTGCTTGCGGCGCTCGCCATGCTGGGCGCTTGCGGTGGCAACGACGGTCCGCCGAACGCGACGGCCTCGGCGGACAAGCAGGCAACGGCGATCGATGCCACAGCGGCCACAGCGTCCTCAGCCGCGTCAGGCGCTTCCGCGGCCTCGGCCGCGGCGCTGGCCGACACGGCCAACGTAGAAAGCGAATTCAGGGCCGCGAAGGCCATTCCGGTCGGCATGAAGACAACGACCCCGCCGCTCGTGATCGCCGACCCCACGCTCAACCTTCCGCCCTACACGCCGCCGGCGCCGCCCGCGCCGGTTTCGACCACCACGCTCTCGTTCGGCGACTTCACGAACTACCTCGCACCGGGATCGACGCAAGGCTGGGGCCCCGGCGCCAACAACTCCACCATCACCATCCCCGCGCCGCCCACCAACGGCACTGGCGCGGGCGACAAAACAGTGGCGCTCGCCAGCACCTATGCCACCGCGTCTTACGAAGCGGACGTGACGGTCAGCGCGCCGGTCGGCAGCGGCGCCGCGAACGCGGGCTTTATCGTGCGCACCACGAATCCGACAGCCGGCGGTCCCGACAGCCTGACCGGCTACTACATCGGCCTCGACACGGGCACACATTCGTTGGTGGTTGGCCGTCAGAACAACAACTGGACCAACTTCATCGCGTATCCGCTCAGTACGATCGTGGGCGGCAGCACGCACCATCTGAAGGTCACGACGAGCGGCACGGCCATCACCGTCGACCTCGACCAGCAGCGCGTGATCAGCGTGAACGACGCCACCAACGCCCTGCCCGCCGTGTTCCAGTCGGGCAGCTTCGGGCTGCGACGTTTCGGCGTCGGCGCGACGTTCAGCAACATGACGATCCGCACGTACCCGAGCGTGAAGTCGCCGAGCTACGACTTCTCCAAGGTGGTCGGCGCGGTCTACACGCCGTCCAATGCGGTGAACGCAATCGACTTCTGGCAGAACTACGATCCGGAGATCGTCAACCGCGAATTGACGTATGCGCAGACCTACGGCATGAACACGATTGCGGTCTACCTGCACTATCTCGTGTGGGCGAACGATCGTGTGGCGTTCCTGAGCAAGTTCGAGAACCTGCTGAAAATCGCCGCGCGCCATGGCATCAAGGTCTCGCCGATCTTCTACGACGACTGCTGGAACCCCACGCCGCAATACGGCCCGCAACCGGCGCCGGTCTGGGGCGTGCACAACAGCCAATGGGTTCAGTCGCCCGGCACGCCGGTGGAACAGGCGTATTTCCAGCCGACGGCGGCCAACTCCGCCATCACGTACAAGGCGAGTCTGGCGAGCTACATCACCGACTTCGTCGCGCCGCATCGCAATGACCCACGCATCATCTTCTGGGAAACGATGAACGAGCCGGGTTGCAGCGGCAATGGTGCATTGCAGGAAACGCGCGCGGTGCTGATGAACGACGCGCGCATCGCCATCCTGAACGCAGGCGCTACTCAGCCGATCAACGCACCACAGGTCCAGGAGGACGAAGGCACGTACTTCTCCGACTTCTACGCGTTCCATCCGTACGGCAACCCGTACACGGGTCCGGTGAACGGCAGCAATGTCAGCGCCTTGAATTCCGAAACGCTGCAACGGGGCTTTGCTGGCACCACCGGTCAAACCATGCCCGGCATCGTCTCGAACTACGGCGGCAGCACGGGCTTTATCGTGTGGGAGTTGATGATCGGCCGCACCAACACGCGCTTCCACTGGGGCCAGGTGCCGGGCGCGCCCGCCACGGTCGAACCGGCGACGCCCTTCCAGGGAACGATCTATCCGGACGGCCATCCGTGGCAGACCTCGGAGACTCAGGCGTTGACAGGTGGTTTCAACGTGAAGCTGCCGGTGCTGCAGGTCGGCTACTACAACGACCCGACCTTCGCGAGCGCGCCTGTCAAAACCTCGATCACGCCATTGATCGACTTCGACCTGAATACCGAGCGCGGCACCGATTCGCCTGACGCTTCCGCGGGCATCAACGCCACGAACTACGGGGTGCGTTGGACCGGGGCAATCCAGGCGGCGCAGGACGGGCTCTACACATTCTCGATCGACAGCGACAACGTGGCGCGCCTGTGGATCAACGGCGTGAAGATCATCGACAAGAAGACCGCGACGCAATCGACCGTGAGCGGCAAGACCTGGCTCGCCGCGAAGCAGCGCGCGTCGATCAAGGTCGAGTACGTGCACGGCACGGGAGCGGCGAGCATGCATCTGCTGTGGTCGAATCCGGCCGCGAGCAATCCTGGCGCACTGCGGATCGTGCCGTCCGATTCGCTCGTGACGTCGAACTGAAAGAGGCCCTGAGTCAGCCGGCCGGCAGCGGATGAAACACCGCCGGTCGGCCGGTGCAGCGCAGCGGCGTGTCCGGTTGGCGCGCTGAAGACAGCAAAACGGGTGCAGTCCGCCATGTTTTAGCCGGGCGGCCGAGGCAGACCAAAATACTGTATAAAAACACAGTATAATGACTTGCCCTGACCGCCCGTCTCTTCCTGATCGTGCGGTGGTTGCCCGTCAATCCCGGAACCATGGTGTCCCAGCAAGCCCTGTTCGCGCCCGAGCCTGTCTCCCTCGTTCATGACGAGGAAGGCGGAATTCGCTATTTGCCCGAGTCGATTCCCATCGCCACGGCGCAGCAGTGGTTCCACGAGGCACTGGAGAACATCGGCTGGCTCAGCCAGCAGCGCATGATGTACGACCGCGAGGTCGCCGTACCCCGCCTGCTCGCCACCTTCGCGCGCGAAGCCGGTGATCTGCCCGCGCCGCTGGGCGAAGCCTTCGAGGCCGTTCGCGCGCTCGTGGGTGCGCCGTTCAATCGCGTCGGACTCAACCTCTATCGCGACGGCAGCGACAGCGTCGCGCTTCATAGCGACAAGACAGACAAGCTCGTGGCCGCCCAGCCGATCGCCATCGTCTCGCTAGGCGCGAGCCGCCGCATGACGATCCGCCCGAAGGCAGGTTCCGGCCGGATCGTACATATCGAACTGGAGCCCGGCAGTTGCCTCGTCATGAGCTATGCGTCGCAATTCACGCATGAGCATGGCATTCCCAAGCTCGCGGACGTGACCGGCCCGCGCATCAGCCTCGCATTTCGCTGCTTCGCCGGCTAACCGGCGAGGGGCGAGCGCAGGGCGAGCGCGGCTCATCCACTCAGCGTTGCGCCTCCTGCTCGATTGTCGGGTAGTCGATATACCCTTCGGCGCCGCCGCCATACAGCGTGCCTTGATCGGGCTCGTTCAACGGTGCGCCGCTCTTGAGACGGGCCACCAGGTCGGGATTGGAGATGAACGGCCGCCCGAAGGCGATCAGGTCCGCCCGCTTCGCCTTGAGCGTTCGTTGCGCGAGCTCCATGTCGTAGCCGTTGTTGGCCATGAAGAGGCCGTCGAACGCCTCGCGCAGAACCTGCAGATCGAAGCCGCCGGGCACTTCGCGCGAGCCGCCTGTGTCGCCCTCGATCACGTGCAGATACACCAGCTTGCGCGCATTGAGCTGCTGCACGACATGTTTGAAAAGCGGCTCGGGATTGCTGTCGGCAATATCGCCGAAACTGCTAAGCGGTGAAATCCGCACGCCCACCTGCTCGCCGCCCCACACGCCCGTCACCGCATCGGCCACTTCGAGCAGGAAACGCGCTCGATTTGCGATTGAGCCGCCGTATTGGTCGGTACGCCGGTTGGTCTTGTCGCGCAGGAACTGGTCGAGCAGGTAGCCGTTTGCCGCGTGAATCTCCACGCCGTCGAAACCGGCGGCCTTCGCGTTTTGCGCAGCGACCCGATATTGCTCGACGATGCCCGCTATTTCCGACGTTTCGAGCGCACGAGGGGTGACGAGCGGCACGAAGCCTTCGTCGGTATAAGCCTGGCCTTCCGGCTTGATCGCCGAGGGCGCTACCGGCAACGCGTTGCCCGGCTGCAAGGACGGATGCGAAATGCGGCCTACGTGCCACAGTTGCAGGAAGATATGCCCGCCTTTCTCATGCACCGCGTCGGTAATGCGCTTCCATGCCTGCACCTGGGCGTCGTTATAGATGCCGGGCGTGAACACATAGCCTTTGCCTTGCGGCGAAATCTGCGTCGCCTCCGCAATGATCAGCCCCGCCGACGCGCGTTGCGCGTAGTACTCGATGGCGAGTTCGCTCGGCACATCGCCCTCTTTTGCGCGGCTGCGCGTGAGCGGCGCCATCACGATGCGATTGGGCAATTGCAGCGGTCCCAGCTTGACGGGTTCGAACAGGTAACTATCGATACGCGCGGAATCAGTGGACATGGCACTCCCTGGAAGTAGAGGCAAAACATGACAAGGCCGCCCGGCAGTCCTGCCGGGCCTTCGTGTCGGGCTTTAGTGTATTTGGCGCCGGAATTGGCTTGCCAGACGAAGGCTAATCGACGGGCACAAGGAGCAGAGATAGCAAGATGCGGACCGCGGCGCGTCAGACCAGCGCGATCCTGCCTGTTGCCAGATCGTAAATACCGCCGACCACCTTGACCCTCCCGCTCTTCACATACGGCCCGATGAGCGGTTTGGACACAGTCAGCCGGTTGGTGTTCAACCTCACGTTCTCGATCGTGGTTTGCGCAACGAGATCGGCGCCGTGCTCCGCCTGCGCGATCCGCACGGCCGGCCTGATTGCGCGGACCAGTTCCGGAAGGTGGCCGGGCAGTCGGGCGCCCTCCTGAAGCACCTTGACCGTGGCGCCCACCGCGCCACACTGCGTGTGTCCAAGCACCATGATGAGCGGCACGCCGAGGAATTCGACGCCGTACTCGAGGCTCGCGAGAATATCGTCGTTGACGAAGTTGCCCGCTACGCGCACCACGAACAGATCTCCCGGGCCCTGATCGAAAGCCAGCTCCGGCGCGACACGCGAGTCCGCGCATCCGACGATAGCGGCAATCGGATATTGCGCCGAGACACGTGCCGCGCGGCCAGCGGAATAGTCCTTGTTTGAAGAGGTATTCGCGGCGTAGCGGGCGTTGCCCTGCATGAGCCGGTCGAGCGCTTGCGCAGGTGGAATCGAATTCGGTGCATTGCCGACGGCCGGCTGCGCCGCCCTCGCATCGCGTCGCGACAAGCCTGCCAACGTGATCGACGACGCACCGGCCAGCAGCAAGTTCCGCCGCGCAGGAGAAGACAGATGACGCTCGCACATGGCTCGCCTCCTATGTCACGCGCAATACAGCGGCACCATCCGAATGGGTCTGAATCGTGAAAGCCTGGTGGCGCACGGGCAACGTCTCATCGTGCGCCTCACAGGTTCAAACTTCAAGTTACACGGCGTAGATGTCCGGGTTGTCCACCAGCGGCAAAAACTCGCCGGTGCGCCCGTCGAGCGCGAGCATCACACCGCTTTTGATATCGAAGATCCAGCCGTGCAGATTCAGCTTTTTGTTCGCGAGTCCGACGGCCACCGAAGGATGCGTACGAATGTTCGCGAGCTGTGCGATCACGTTGTCTTTGACCAACGCCTCCAGGCACTCCGCATCCGAATGATAGGTGCGCGATGCGTTGATGGCTTTGGCCGCATCCGCGTGACGCAGCCAGCTTGCCACGGCCGGCAGATGGTCCAGATTCGTGCAGGTGGAGATCGCCGTCATCGCGCCGCAATTGGAGTGGCCGCAAATCACGATATCGCGAACGCCCAGCACGGCCACCGCATACTCGACGGTGGCCGAAACGCCGCCCGGCTCCGGACCATAAGACGGCACGATGTTGCCCGCATTGCGGATCACGAAAAGCGATCCGGGCTCTGTCTGCGTGAGCAGTTCCGGTACGACGCGGCTGTCCGAGCACGTCACGAAAAGCACGCTGGGACTTTGCGCCGCCGACAAACGTTTGAACAAGGCGCTCTGCTGCGGAAAGACTTCGCGTTGAAAGCGGATCAAACCCTCGATGATTTCCTGCACGGTGTTCTCCAAGATCGAAGAATAAGCCTGCAGTGCCCTCGACGAGCGACGAAAGCACTGCAGGCGGCCTATTCGCGCGACTATACCGCAGCCGGGTACTGGTCGACCACCCATGCACGAACGGCAACGATGTGCCGCCGCCATCCTGCCGTCATCCGCCTCGCCAGATAAAAAAGCCCCAGCTGTCTCCAGCCGGGGCAAACTCTCTCGCTCGCACACCGGGAACCGTGCGTGCATGACTACTTTACCGGCGCCGCCGAAGCGGATATATACGCCACGCTGGAAGAGTCCTTTCCAACCCTACCCGGCGCGCGCAGCGTTGCGCTCATGCGTCTATCGGCGGGCGGACTCGTGCGCATCGTCACACACCCGCACAACGCATCAGCGCAACGCAGCCCGTGATATCGAACCTCGTTGCGCCTCACCGCACGACTGGATCGAGCCGGTCGCATCAACGGCTGTACATGGCGTTCCAGTCGGTGGCGGATACCGCCGGACGGCCGCTTTGCGACGCACCCGCCACGCTGCCACCGTAACCGCTGTTGCCACCACTTCGCGCGGCGACGCGGGCTTCCGCGGCCTGAATCGCGTCGGGGTAATGGGCTTCGTCGCCGTCGCCGACGTGATAGCCGACCTGTTCGAGCTGAACCAGTTCGGCGCGCACCTGTGCGCGTGTGAGGCCGGAATTCGATTGGGCAAAAACCGCGGCCGAAGCGGCCAGCGAGGCAACGATAACGACGGCCTTGATCAGGGACTTCATGATGAAACTACCTCCGATAATTGATGATGAGCGGCGCTTCGAATCACTCTCCGCGCAAGCGCTGAACTCAATATAGGAGCCGTATCCTCGTAGAATAACGGCCGCCCACCGAAGGGATTGTTGTTGAATCTGGAGAAATCGCCGGCCGCGCGGCACGCGATATCGAGCGATATCACGCGGTACGCGGCCGGACGATCGTCTCGCTCAGAAGCGTGCGCGCAGGCCCACGGTGCCCACGACCTGGTTGCCCGTCGAAGACGCGCCGCCGGCCGTATTGATGAACGCGGTGTAGCCCGTGCCGCTGACGTGCTGGTACATCGCTTCGGCGTACACGTCGGTGCGCGTCGACAGCGCATAGACGGCCTGCAGGTTCACCTGATTCCATTTCGGATCGGAGCCGTAGGTCGACGTGCCGCCCACGTGCGCGTCCGTGTAGGTGTAAGCCGCACCGAGCGTCACCGCCGGGGTGACGGCGTACTTGCCGTTCACTTCGTAGTTGTCGAAGCGCATCGAGCCGTGCGTCGCGCCGAACGACGCCGTGTTCTGGAACTGGCTATGCGTGTAGACGAAGCCGGCCGTCACCGGGCCGAAGCCGTAGCTCAACGCGGCGCCGGCCGTACGCTGCACATCGGCGCCGAGCCGGAAGCCGCCCGTGCCGTTGGCCGTGGACTCGCCGAGATCGACCGCGCCACCCGTGTTGGTGGTCGAGTTCGAACCATTGATCTGCAAGTAGCCCGCGGCAGCCTTGAACGGGCCGTTGGCATAACTCACGCCCGCGCTGTAGGCACGATTGATCGCGAAATCGGTGTTGTTCGAAAACGCGTACAGGCCGCCGAACTTCAGGCCGGCATAGTTGGCGCTCATGTACTTCACGGCATTGCTCATCCGTACCGAGTGGTTCAGATTGTCGTTGTCGAACGGGTGAGCGAAACCGGTATCGCCGAAGGTGCCCGCCGTGCCCGAGAGCGGCGCGACGAAGTCGACCAGCGAGTCGTACTGCCGGCCGAGCGTGACCGCGCCGTACTCCTTGTTGCTCAGGCCGACATACGCCTGACGACCAAACATGCGGCCGTTCTGGCCGAGCTTGCCGTTCTGCACGTTGTAGCCGTTTTCGAGCACGAAGATCGCCTGCAGGCCGCCGCCGAGATCCTCGGCACCGCGCAAGCCAAAGCGGCTGCCGTTGATATTGCCGCTCGTCGCCTGCACCAGCGCACCTTGCGAGCCGCCCTTCTTCACGTTATTGGTGTACATCACGCCGGCGTCGATGAGGCCATACAGCGTGACCGAACTTTGCGCATGCGCGGCGGTGGCGGCGAGGCCTACGAATGCCGCGACTGCGGCGGAAATCTTTTTCACGTCAATGCTCCTGCGTAGCTGGAATGTCATGTTGAACAGCGACGCGAGTATAGAAACGCGAACGGCCAAAACGAACGTTCACGCTCTGGAGCAGACCTTTACGAAATCTCTAAGAATCCGTCATCTAAATGCAGCAATCGGGACGCGCCGCGCCCGGACGGGTGTTTGAACGCTCAAGACGCGCGCAGGTTGGGGTTGCGCGCAATGAAAGGGTTGCAAGGTAACAACAGCCGTGCGCGGCTGGCTGAACCATGGCATGGATGATCAGAGACCAGACGGTTACCGCCAATCTGGCTGGCGAGCCCGGCCTGTGCACCGGACTCGCCGTCAATCAGACACCTGGCCGGCAAGGCCTCAGTTGAAGTCGCCGGTTTCGAGTTCCACGGACTGTCCGCCGTTTTTCTCCAGCACGCGCCGTGTAGCGTTTTCAATCCGCGCGCGATTCGCCTCGAAGGTATTGACGAGGTTGTGGGCCGACGGACCGTCGTTGCCGAAATGGTCGTTCAGCGCATCCAGCGACACGCTGCACCAGACGTCTGCCCCGTCGACATTGGCTTCGAAGGCGACGCGCGCCGCTGCCACCACTTCGCGGCGTCCGGTGAATTCGATCCTCATAATGACCCTCCATGTGTCGAAAGAAACCATCAATCGTGCAAACGCTGTGCCAAGGCGGCGTGGTTTTACCGGGCCGCCAGGCTCAAGCGCACATTCCCGCCAGGGTGCATACTCGACACCTGCCGTCCTCGTGCGGCCGTGCTGAAGCGTCGCGGCGTGTGCCAACCTGTGTGGCCGATTCATGGCCACGCTGCCCGACGTGTCTAACATCCTAATACTAACTTCCGGCCCATGTCCCGCAACCCTCAATCGTCGCGTGCACTCGTCATTGCCGCCGTCATGGCGTCCATGGCGATGGTCGCCATCGAAGCCACCATCGTTTCCACCGCCATGCCGCAGATCGTCGCGCAACTCGGCGATCTGCATCTGTATAGCTGGGTCTTCTCGTCGTTCCTGCTCACGCAGACCGCGATGACCGTGGTGTTCGGCAAACTCGCCGATCTGTACGGCCGCAAGCCGGTCGTACTGACCGGCATCGCGATCTTTCTGATCGGTTCGGTGCTGGCCGGCTTCGCGTGGTCGATGCCGGCCATGATCGCGTTCCGCCTGATTCAGGGCGTCGGCGCGGGGGCGATCCAGCCGGTCACGCTGACCATCGTCGCCGACCTCTATCCCGCGCGCGAACGCGGCAAGGTGCAGGGCTACCTCGCGAGCGTCTGGGCCATTTCGGCGGTGGTGGGTCCGATGGTGGGCGGCTTCATCATCCACAACATGTCGTGGGCATGGATCTTCTGGATGAACGTGCCGATCGGCCTCGCCTCCGCGGCGGGCTTCATCGCGTTCCTGCGCGAATCGGAACGGCATGCGCGCCCGTCGATCGACTTCGGTGGCGCGGCGCTGTTCATGGCGGCGATCGCCGCGCTCATGATGGCGCTGACCTACGCCGGCGACGACATGGTGTCGCGCGCCGCGCTGGCGGGCGGCGTCTTCGTGCTGTGCGTGCTGCTGTTCGTGTGGCAGGAACGCCGCGCAGCCGAGCCGATGATTTCCTTCGCACTGTGGAGCCGCCGGCCGATTGCCGCCTGCAACGGCGCAACCTTGCTGTCCGGCATGATCCTGATGGGCGCCACCACGTTTTTGCCGATGTACGTGCAGGGCGTGCTGCATCGCTCGCCGGTGATCGCCGGCCTCGCACTGACGATGATGATGGTGGGCTGGCCCGCCGGCGCCACGTTCGCGGCGAAGTCGTTTCAGCGCCTCGGCTTGCGGCGCATTCTGATCGGCGGCAGCGCGTCCATTCCGCTCGGCGCGGTATTGCTGCTGTTTCTGTCGCCCGGCGGCTCGCCGCTCGTCGCCGCGTTCGCCTCGCTCATCATGGGCTTCGGCATGGGTACCTCGAGCGTCAGTTCGCTGGTGCTGATTCAGGAGATCGTCAGAATGGAAGAACGCGGCAGCGCCACTGCGTCGAATCTGTTCTCGCGCAATCTCGGCAGTACGTTGGGCGCGACGCTGTTCGGCGCGGTGCTCAACTTCGGATTGAGCCACGCAAAAGGAGTCGCCGTGGTCACGTCGGATCAGTTGAAAGCGCTGCTGCAAAATCAGGCCGCCAGTCTCGGCAACAGCGAGATGATCCGCATGGTGCTGCATCAGTCGCTGCACCTGACCTTTCTCTCGATCTTCGTGATCGGGATCTTCGTGGTCGTGCTGCTCGCATTCGTGCCCGCCATCAGCATCGGGACGGAAAAGAAGGTGCCGCTCGAGGCGTTCTCGCCGCTGGAGGACTGACATGCATGTGCGTTCGGATCGGGCTCATGACACTCCGCTGGACACGGCGGCACCCATCAGCCCGCCTGCCCCTCCACCGTCAGCAACTCGATACCATCGAGTTGCGCCGCACAGGTATCGCGCACGATTCTGACGAAATCATCGAAATAAGGCCGGTTCGCGAAGCCTTTCGCGGCCACCGCGTACAACTCGCTCCACAGCCCCTGCGCGCCGACCCGTTTGGCCAGCACATAATCGTGGTCGACGTAGTTCTTCACGCCCCAGTTCGGCAGCGCCGCGATGCCGCGGCGGCTCGCCACCAGTTGCATGACGGCGATAGTCAGTTCCGCCGTGCGCCGTTCGAGTTTGATGCCGGCCGGCTCCAGCACTTCACGGATCAGGTCGATGCGCGCCTCGGGCACCGGATAGGTAATCAGCGTTTCGTCGCGCAGGTCGTCCGCCACCACGCGACGCTTGTTGCGTAGCCGGTGCTCGTTGGCCATCACCACCAGAATCTCGAAGCGGAACAGCGGCGCGATATGCAGGCTGCGCCGCGTGGCCGGTTTCGAGCCGATCACCACGTCGGCTTTGCCGTCGCTCAGCAGACGCAGCGGGTCCGCATGAAAACCGGCGACGAGATCCACTTCGACTTCCGGCCAACGCCGGCGGAATTCGTCCATCACCGGCATCAGCCAGTCGAAGCAGGTGTGGCATTCCAGCACGATGCGCAACTCGCCGCGCGTGTCGCCCTTCAGGCGCACAAGATCGCGTTCCGCCGCGCTCACCGCCGCGATGGTCTCGCGGCCAAGCGCCAGCAGCCGCTCGCCGGCGGCGGTAAAACGCAGACCCTGCTTGGTGCGCTCGAACAGCGACACCTCGTAATGCGCCTCGATATCGCGAATCTGATGAGACAGCGCGGACTGGCTCAGATGGACACGCTCGGCGGCCGCCACCAGCTTGCCCGAATCGGCAATGGCGATCAGCGAACGCAAGTGGCGAAGCTCAAGCATGGAATGGCTCCGCGTAGAACGAATCAGTGTGGATATGAATTTGGCTCATACATTGGTGAAAACATGTCGCTTGATGAATCATAGCGCGACTTTCACACTGGACGCCAATTCATACAACGCACAACAGGACTTCACATGGCCCGCACGCACATTCCCGGTTTTCCTCGCATCGGCGCACAACGCGAACTGAAATTCGCGCAGGAATCGTTCTGGCGCGGCGAATCCGACGACCAGCATCTGCGCGGCGTCGCGCGCGAATTGCGCGCCCGTCATTGGCAATTGCAGCGGGACGCCGGACTCGATTTCGTCACCGTCGGCGATTTTGCCTACTACGACCAGATGCTCACCATGAGCGCGTTGCTCGGCGCATTGCCGCAGCGCTTCGGCTTCGAGCCGAAGGCGCTGTCGCTCGCCCAGTACTACGAGCTGGCGCGTGGCAACGCCGCGCAACCGGCAATGGAAATGACCAAATGGTTCGATACGAACTACCACTACCTCGTCCCCGAACTCGGGCCGCAGACGCGCTTCGACGGCGGCGTCGAATGGCTGCTCGAGGAGATCGACGAAGCGCTCGCGCTGAATCTGCCGGTCAAGCCGGTGCTGATCGGGCCGATCACTTACCTGTGGCTGTCCAAGAGCCATGTTGCCGGCTTCGACCGTTTGTCGTTGCTGCCGAAGCTCGTGATCCGCTACAGCCGCCTGCTGGACAAGCTCAAGCAGCGCGGTATCGAGTGGGTGCAGATCGACGAGCCGGCGCTGTGCGTCGATCTGCCCGCACAATGGCTCGAAGCGTTTTCCGCCGCGTATGACGTGCTCGGCACGTCGGGCGTGAAGCTGCTGCTCGCCACGTACTTCGAAAGCGCTGCGGAACACGCGCCGCGGGTGGCCGCGCTGCCTATTGGCGGCGTGCATCTGGACCTGGTCCGCGCCCCGCAACAGCTCGACGCGTGGCGTGCGGCATTGCCCGCGCATGCGGTGCTGTCGGCCGGTGTGATCGACGGCCGCAATATCTGGCGCGCGGATCTCGGCGAGATCGTCGAATCGTTGCAAAGCCTGCATGCGGAATTCGGCGAACGCTTGTGGATCGCGCCATCGTGCTCGCTGCTGCATGTGCCGGTTTCGCTCGACGCAGAGAAAAAACTCGACGCCGATCTAAAACCGTGGCTCGCCTTCGCCACCGAAAAACTCGCTGAAGTCGCCACGCTCGCCCTCGCCTTACGCGATCCCGCCGCGGCCGAAGCCACGCTCGCCGCCGCAGACCGCGCGCTCGAAGGACGCCGCCACTCCAGCGCGGTGGTCAACGCACTCGTGCAAAAACGCGTGGCCGCGGTGAGCAGCGCGATGGCGCAACGGCAAAGCCCGTTCGCCGAACGCAACCGCGTGCAGCGCGAAGCGCTCGGCCTGCCGCTCCTGCCGACCACCACGATCGGCTCGTTCCCGCAAACGCCGACGATCCGCCAGGCCCGTGCCGCCTACAAACGCGGCGAACTGCGCGCGCTCGACTATCTGCAACGCATGCGCGCCGAGATCGAGATCGCCGTGCGCAAACAGGAAGAACTGGGCCTCGACGTGCTGGTGCACGGCGAAGCCGAGCGCAACGATATGGTCGAATATTTCGGCGAACAGTTGTGGGGCTATGCGTTCACGGAAAACGGCTGGGTGCAGAGCTACGGCTCTCGCTGCGTAAAGCCGCCGATCATCTACGGCGACGTCTACCGTCCCGAACCGATGACGGTCGAGACCACGCGCTACGCGCAATCACTCACGCAGCGCCTGATGAAAGGCATGCTGACCGGCCCTGTGACGATGCTGCAATGGTCGTTCGTGCGCGACGACCAGCCACGCTCGACCACCGCGCTGCAACTCGCGCTCGCGATCCGCGACGAGGTCGTGGATCTGGAAAAGGCCGGCATTCGCATCATCCAGATCGACGAACCGGCTTTTCGCGAAGGCTTGCCGCTGCGTCGTGCCGACTGGGCCGCTTATCTGGACTGGGCCACGCGTGTGTTCCGCATTTCGGCGGCGGGCGTCGCCGATCAGACGCAGATTCATACGCACATGTGCTATTCGGAGTTCAACGACATTCTGCCCTCGATCGCCGCAATGGACGCCGACGTGATCACCATCGAGACCTCGCGCTCGGCGATGGAACTGCTCGACGGCTTCGGCGCCTTCGCGTATCCGAACGAAATCGGCCCGGGTGTCTACGACATCCACTCGCCGCGCGTGCCGGGTGCGGACGCGATGCAACGTCTGCTGGAACGTGCATGCGAAGTGATTCCGGCCGAGCGCCTGTGGGTCAATCCCGATTGCGGGTTGAAGACGCGCGGCTGGCCGGAAACGGAAGCCGCGCTCGCGAATATGGTGCGGGCCGCCAGGGCGTTGCGCGCGAAGCTCGCGGCGAAGCAGCCGGAAGAATTGCCTGCGTGATGTGATCGGTCGTTGAACTAGCGTCGAACGCCCATTCGCGCGCGGTATCGTGCCGCGCGAATGGGCGCTTCCACGTTTGCCGGTTCAGTCTTTCGCGTACAGCGTCGAGTCCGCGAAGCCTTCGGCGGCGAGCACCTGGCCGACCAGAATCAGCGCGGTCCGCTCGATGGAACTCGACTGCACTTTGCCGACGATATCGTCGAGCGTGCCGGTGATCTTCTCCTCGTCCGGCCAGCTCGCGCGATAGATCACCGCGACCGGACACGCGCCGCCGTAATGCGGCCGCAATTCATCGACGATGCGCGCAAGATGCCGCACGCCGAGATGAATCGCCATCGTCGCGCGGTGCCGCGCAAGGTCAGCGAGCTGTTCGCCTTCCGGCATGCTGGTTTTGTTCGCGAAGCGCGTGAGTATCAGCGTCTGCGAAACATCGGGCAGCGTGAGTTCGCAGCCCAGCGCCGCCGCGCAGGCGGCCGTGGCGGTCACGCCCGGCACGATCTCATAGGGGATATGCAACTCGCGCAGGCGGCGAATCTGTTCGCCGATCGCGCCGTACAGCGATGGATCGCCGGAATGCACGCGCGCCACGTCCTGGCCTTTGGCGTGCGCCGCCGCGAGCAGCGCGACGATCTGATCGAGATCGAGTTCGGCGGTGTTGACGACCTGAGCGGCCGCGTGACCTTCGAGCACCGCGGCCGGCACGAGGGAACCCGCGTACAGGATCACCGGGCAACTGCGCACGAGCCGCTGCCCTTTCACCGTGATCAGTTCCGGGTCGCCCGGACCGGCGCCGATAAAAAACACCGTCATTCATTACTCCATGATTCGTTAGCGCGGCATGGCAGGCATGCGCGATTCAGGCGGAAGCTCAATGCGCCGCTTGCAGCGCTTCGAGCAGGTCGGCTATGCGCTCGAACTCCCGATCCGCCGCCGGCAACTCGGGCCGGCGCAACATCACGACCGGCAGACCCCGCTCACGCGCGACTTCGAGTTTTGCCTCGGTCGCGTTGCCGCCGCTGTTTTTACTCACCACCACGTCGAAGGCTTGCAGGGCGAACAGCGCGCGTTCGCCTTCGAGCGTGAATGGGCCGCGCGCCGCGATGATCCGCGCACGCGCCGTGTCCTCGTGCGAATCGAGGCAACGCACGGTCCAGAACTGCTGCGGGGGAATCTCGTCGAGATGCGCAAGCGGTTCGCGGCCGAGCGAGAAGAACGGCTTCCTGAACGGCGCAAGCGCATCCGCGAGCGCGCCCCAGTCACCGACCATGCGCCAATCGTCGCCGGCTTGCGGCTGCCAGGCCGGACGGCGCAGCGCCCAATACGGCACACGCGCGACGCGGCTCGCCTGTGCCGCATTCGCGCTGATTTGCGCGGCATACGGATGCGTCGCGTCGATCACGAGGCCAATGCCCTCACTGTCGATGTAACGCGCCAGGCCCTCGCTGCCGCCGAAACCGCCCACGCGCACCGAGCACGAGAGATCGCCCGGCACCTTGCCAAGGCCGGCGAGACTGTACACGTGGACGGGATCGTTGAGTTCGCGAGCGATCCGCAATGCGTCGCCGGTGCCGCCGAGCAGCAGAATCCGCTTCATTGCGCGGCTCCGATCAGGTTGCCCTGGCGGTCGATCGCGAACATTTCCACGTGGACCTGCGGCGGCACGATATCGCGCGCCACGGCCAGCGCATGCCGGCAGACGATATCGCCGAGCGGCACCTGCTGCTCACGCGCCAATGCAACCGCCTGCTGGCTCGTATTGGCCGCGCGAATCGCCGCCTGAAGCGCGGCGTCGGCGCCGTGTTCGGCCGCCCACTGCGCGAGCCGTTCAAGATCGATGCTCGAATGACGGCTATGCAGATCGAGATGCCCCGCCGCCAGCTTGCTGAGTTTGCCGAAGCCGCCGCACACGCTCAGACGCTCGACCGGCGCGCGCTTCATATGCTTGAGCACCGCACCGACGAAGTCGCCCATTTCGATCAGCGCGATATCCGGCAGACCGTAGTGCGCGCGCATCGCGTCCTCACTGGCGTTGCCGGTGCAGGCGGCGAGATGCGTGTAGCCGTTGGCGCGCGCGACATCGATGCCCTGATGGATCGACGCGATATACGCCGAGCACGAAAACGGCCGCACGATGCCGGTGGTGCCGAGGATCGACAGACCGCCGAGAATGCCGAGACGCGGGTTCATCGTTTTCAGCGCGAGCGCTTCGCCGCCTTCCACGCCGATCGTCACCTCGAAGCCGCCGCTATAGGCATGCTCCGCCGCGAGTTCGGCCAGATGCTCGGTCATCATTCTGCGCGGCACGGGGTTGATCGCCGGTTCGCCAACCGGCAGCGTCAGTCCCGCACGCGTCACCGTGCCGACGCCCGGCCCCGCGCGAAACGTCACGCCCGGCGTGGCGACGAGGCGCACGCGCGCGAATACGAGCGCACCATGCGTCACGTCGGGATCGTCGCCGGCGTCCTTGATGGTGCCGGCTTCGGCGCCGCCGGCGCCATCGTCGATCAGGCGGCAGAACACCAGCGGCATCGGCACATGCTGGCCCTTGGGCAATACGATCTCCGCGACGTCGCTGGCCACGCCCGCGAGCAGCAGACGCGCCGCCGCCAGCGACGTCGCGGTGGCGCAACTGCCGGTCGTGTAGCCGCTACGCAGCGGCGCGGGTTGTTCGGGCGTTTCTTCGCGCATCAGGGTTCTTGGGGTGAGTCGGGGTTCCTCACAGCACCTCCGGCCGGCTTGGTCACATCCAGCAGCGTGATTGGCAGCGCCTGCCGCCACGTATCGAACCCGCCGAGCGGTTGCGCGTCCGCGAGCGCGATCCGCGTCAACGTGCCGCCGTGCCGCTCGCGCCATGCCGCCAGCGCCGCTTCGCCTTGCAACGTGACCGCGTTGGCGACCAGCCGGCCGCCCTCACGCAGACTGACCCAGCACGCTTCGAGCACACCCGGCACCGTCGCACCGCCGCCGATGAACACCGCATCCGGCGCCGGCAGCCCTTGCAACGCGGCAGGCGCGCGGCCCGCGACGAGTTGCAGGGTTGGCACGCCCAACGCATCGCGATTATGTTCGATGAAGCGCTGACGCTCCGCATGCCCTTCAATTGCGATCGCCCGGCACGTCGGATGCGCGCGCATCCATTCAATGCCGATCGAGCCGCTGCCCGCGCCCACGTCCCACAGCAATTCGCCGGGCGCCGGCGCGAGACGCGCGAGCGTGATCGCGCGCACATCGCGCTTGGTCAACTGGCCGTCGTGGCGAAAAGCGTCGTCGGGCAAACCGCAGGTCAGCGGCAAACGCGGCGCGCCCTCGGTGGCACGGCAGTCGAGTGCGATCAGATTCAGCGCGGCCACCTCGCCCGCCGGCCATTGATCCGCACGGCCGTCGATGCGCCGCTCCAACTCGCCGCCCAGGTGTTCCAGCACGCTCATACGGGTCGCACCGAAACCGCGCGCGTTGAGCAACTCCGCGAGCGCGGCGGGCGTGCGACCGTCCGCGCTCAGCACGAACACGCGCGCGCCATCGTGCAGATGCGCGTTCAACGTCGCCAACGGCCGGCCCACCAGCGACACCGTCGCGACGTCCTGCAACGGCCAGCCGAGGCGCGCAGCGGCCAGCGACAACGATGACGGCGCGGGCAGCACGCGCAACTCTCCTGCCGGCAACTGTCGCGCGAGCGTCGCGCCCACACCGAACAGCATCGGGTCGCCGCTCGCCAGCACGCACACTGCGCCGCCACGCTCAGCCAGCAAAGGCGCGAGATCGAACGGACGCGGCCACGCGGCACGGCGCGCGGCGAGCCGCGCGGGCAGCATCGCCAGATGACGTTCGCCGCCGTACACCACCGACGCTTCCAGCAAAGCACGCCGCGCGGGCCTTCCCAAACCGGCGAAACCGTCGTCGCCTATGCCCACCACCGTCAGCCACGCCGGCATGCACCCATCCTCATTCTGTGTCTTCAAATAGTCCGCTGTACCGCGCCGATCAAAGCGCCCAGCCTCGTTGTGCTGTTCGAAAAAAGGCATAATACAGCCGCCGGTGCCCTTCGGGGCCGAAGAGGGAACACAGTGCCACTGTGGCTGCCCCCGCAACTGTATGCAGCGAGTCCGCCTGCGCTCCACGCCACTGGTTCGACCGGGAAGGCAGCGGCGGACCATGACCTGCCAGCCAGGAGACCTGCCGGCGAGACTGTTCGTGCCAGCCAACATCGGGCGGGGTGTACCGATGCCGCAGCGATGCCCGCTTCACGGCATGCTCGGGCCGTCGCGCGACGCTAAACCGGTGTCCGTCTTGAATCATGCTTCGCCTTCCACCATTGTCTCCGACGCGGCCGCGACGCCGCGGCCCTCGGCGTGTCCGGGGCTGCTGCGCATCGTGGCCGCCCGCGACGGCGGGCTTTGCCGCATCAAACTGCCTGGCGGCGAGTTGAGCGCGGCGCAGGCGCGCGCGATCGCGGATGCCTGCGCACGCTACGCTGCCGGGGCAATCGAGCTGACCAATCGGGCAAATCTGCAGGTGCGTGGGGTCAAGCCGGGTGACGAAGCGGCGTTGATTGCGGCGCTCGTGGCTGCCGGGCTCGGGCCGAGGCCGTCGAGCGGCGCGGCGAAGGCACCGGACACACCAGCGGCAATCGCCGCCGACGACGTGCGCAACGTGATGATCAGCCCCGCTGCCGGACGCGATCCGTCAGCCCTGTTCGACACGCGCCCGCTGTGCGCCGATCTGCTTTCGATGCTGCAAAGCGAAACCCGTTTCGCGGCGCTGTCGCCGAAATTCGCGCTGCTGCTGGACGGCGGTGAACGGCTCGCGAGAGTGGATCATCCGCACGATGTCTGGCTGGCGGCGTCGCAGGAGTCTGACGGCGTGCGATTCGTATTCGGGCTGGCGGGTTGTCCGCCCGCGAGTGCGTGCGCGGGCTCGCCAACGCAGCACGACGATACCGGTTCGCCGGATCTTGCTGCAAAACCCGGTGCGCACAGCACGGCTGCACTGGCCGCGGTTCTGCCTTCACAGGTCCCCGCTCTGGTGCGCGCGCTGCTGCTCACCTTCCTCGAGCTCGCCCCCGCCGACGCCACGCGCATGCGTCACCTGCTAGCCGGCCATTGCGCCGACGCGCTCTTGCATCACGCTCAACGGTACGTCCATTTTCCGCTGACGCGAGACGCGTCGCTGGCCCACTGGCGTCGAGCCGCGCCCGCCGATGCGAGCCTGCGCCTCGGCGTCCACCCTCAACGGAGGCCCGGGGCCTCGCACGTAGGCGGCCAGCCAACGCTCGGACGCCTCGACGCCGGCACCTTGCGCGCCCTCGCCGCGCTGTCCCAGCAGCACGGTAACGGCACACTGCGTTTCACCCCCTGGCAAAGCGTGCTGCTGCCCGACATCGCAACGCACGCGGTTCCCGCTGTGCTATCCGGCTTGACCACGCTCGGCCTCGCCACCGATCCCGCGCAAGCCATCACGCGCCTGATTGCCTGCGCCGGATCGAGCGGCTGTGCGAAGAGCCTCGCCGACACCAAGGCCGACGCGCTGCGCCTCGCCGCCCGCCTGCCTGACGGCGTCGACGTGCATCTGAGCGGCTGTTCCCGCTCGTGCGCCGCCGCGCATTGCGCGCCATATACGCTGCTAGCGGCGGCGCCCGGCCTCTACGACCTTTATCGACGCGACGGACGGCCCGGTTTCGGCCAGTGCGTCGCGCGCCAACTGACGATCGACCAGGCCGCCGACATGTTCGAACGCCTGGCCCGGAGTAACACCGATGCTTGATTACATTCGCGACGGTCAGGAGATCTACCGCCAATCCTTCGCGACGATCCGCGCGGAGGCCGACTTGTCGCGCATTCCCGCCGACCTCGAAAAACTCGCGGTGCGTGTGATCCACGCGTGCGGCATGGTCGATGTGATCGACGATCTGGAGTTTTCCGCAGGCGCGGGCACGGCGGGCCGTGCGGCGCTCGCGCAAGGCGCGCCGATCCTGTGCGATGCCGGCATGGTCGCGCAAGGCATCACGCGCGCGCGGCTGCCGGCGAACAACGAAGTCATCTGCACGCTCACGCACTCGGACGTGCCGTCGCTCGCACGCGAACTCGGCAATACCCGCTCCGCGGCCGCGCTCGAATTGTGGCGGCCGCATCTGGCGGGTAGCGTCGTCGTGATCGGCAATGCGCCGACCGCGCTGTTTCATCTGCTCGATATGCTCGACGCGGGCGCGCCCCGGCCTGCCGTGATCCTCGGCTTCCCGGTGGGCTTTGTCGGCGCGGCCGAATCGAAAGCCATGCTCGCGGAAAACAGTCGCGGTGTGCCCTATGTGATCGTGCACGGCCGTCGCGGCGGCAGCGCCATGGCGGCGGCCGCCGTGAACGCGCTGGCAACGGAGGTCGAATAAATGACCGTGCAAGGACGTTTGTTCGGACTTGGCGTCGGCCCCGGCGACCCGGAACTCATCACGCTGAAAGCACTGCGTTTGCTGAAGGCGGCGCCGGTGGTCGCGTACTTCGTCGCGAAGGGGAAGAAAGGCAACGCGTTCAGCATTATCGAAGCGCATTTACACGACGCGCAGCAGCATCTGCCGCTGGTTTATCCCGTCACCACGGAAGCGCTCGAACCGCCGCTTTCCTACGAAGCGATCATCGCCGATTTCTACGACACCGCCGCCGAAATCGTCGCCGCGCATCTCGACGCGGGTCGTGACGTCGCCGTGATCTGCGAAGGCGATCCGTTCTTCTACGGCTCGTACATGTATTTGCACGACCGGCTCGCGGCGCGCTACGAGAGCGAAGTCGTGCCCGGCGTGTGCTCGATGCTCGGCGGCGCGGCGGTGCTCGGTTCGCCGCTCGTGTACCGCAATCAGAGTTTGTCGGTGCTCTCGGGCGTGCTGCCCGAAGACGAGTTGCGCCGGCGTCTGGCCGATGCCGACGCCGCCGTCGTGATGAAACTCGGCCGCAACTTCGACAAGGTGCGGCGCGTGCTGGGCGAACTCGGCCTCGCGGACCGCGCGCTCTACGTCGAACGCGCGACGATGGGCAATCAACGCATCGTTGCGCTCGCCGACGTGGATCCGATGGCGTCGCCGTATTTTTCGCTGCTCGTGGTGCCGGGGGAAAAATGGCAAGGATGAACGCGCCCGCGATCGTGATTCTCGGCGCGGGCGCGTTGGCGACAGCGCGACGCATTCAGGCGCTGTATGCGGATAGCCGGGTGCACGGCTTGCGCGGACGTGTCGAGGCGGACGTGGCTTACAGCGAACTCGGCGCGCATTTGCGGGAACTGTATGCGCGCGGCACGCCGATCGTCGCGTTGTGCGCGGCGGGTATCGTGATTCGCTGCGTCGCGCCGTTGTTGGCGAACAAGGGCGTCGAGCCGCCGGTGCTGGCCGTTGCCGAAGACGGCAGCGCGGTCGTCCCGCTGCTCGGCGGTCTCGCCGGCGTCAACGTGATGGCGCGCGAGATGGCCGCGATGTTGGCCGTGCCGCCTGCCATCACGACGAGCGGCGAATTGCGTTTTGGCACCTGCGTGCTCAATCCGCCTGATGGCTATACGCTCGCCGACGTCGGGCAAGGCAAACGCTTCGTGTCGGATCTGCTGGCTGGCGAAAGCACGCGTATCGAAGGCGACGCGCCGTGGCTCGATGACGCGCAACTGCCCCGCTCCGACTCGGCGCGCCTCGCGATTCGCGTGACGCCGCGTGCGTGGGACGGGCGCGAGGATGAGTTGGTGATTCATCCGCGAAGTGTGGTCGCGGCGGTCATGGGTGCGGGTGCGGACGCGGGTGCGGGTGCGGATGCCAGTGCCAGTGCCGGGATTGTGGCCCGCGTGCAGGAGGCACTCGATACGCACGGTCTCGCGCCGCTGTCCCTCGCGGCGTTACTAGCCTCGTCTGAGTGCATGGGCGATCCGGCGCTGGCCGAGGCCGCGGCGAACCTGAATGTGCCGTTGCGCTTCGCGCTGACGCGTCCCGAAGATGGCGAACCGCCGGGCAACCTGCTGCATGCCGCGCTGCGCATTCCCTACGAAACGCTGCACAACGATTCGACGGCAGGCGTGGCGCTTGCGTTGGCGCCGCTCGCCATCGATCCGGACACGATCGGCCGCGTGCGTGGCCGCCTGACCGTGATCGGCCTCGGCCCCGGCAGCGCCGACCTGATGGTGCCCGCCGCGCGCACGGCGCTCAATGAAGCCACCGATATCCTCGGCTACGACACCTACGTGAAAATGGCCGGCCCGTTGCGCGCCGACCAACGCGTGCATGGCACGGACAACCGAGAGGAACTGCAGCGCGCGCGACATGCCTTCGAGTTGGCGAGCGAAGGACGCGCAGTGGTGATGGTGTCCTCGGGCGACCCCGGCGTATTCGCGATGGCCGCGGCGGTGCTAGAAGTGTTAGAGGCCTCGCAGAACACGGACTGGGCGGCGGTCGAGCTATCGATCGTGCCGGGCGTATCGGCGGCGATGGCAACGGCGGCACAAGCCGGTGCGCCGTTGGGCCACGACTTCTGCATGCTGTCGCTGTCCGACAACCTGAAGCCCTGGGCGATCATCGAAAAGCGCCTTAGGCACGCGGCCGAAGCGGACCTGGTGATGGCGTTCTACAACCCGATCTCGCGCGCACGGCCCTGGCAACTGGATAAAGCGCTGGACATCGTGCGGGAATATCGGGGTGCGCAAACGCATGTAGTGCTCGGCCGGGACATTGGTCGGCCTGGTAGCACGCTGAGGACGATCACGCTGGGCGAACTGCGTTCGTCTGATGTGGATATGCGCACGATGGTAATCGTGGGGTCGTCCACGACACGCAGGTTCGGCAACGCGGACGAAGGCGGCGAGTGGGTTTATACGCCGCGCTGGTATGAGTGAACGTGTGCGCTATGAG
>NZ_JARESX010000088.1:0-26545 GCF_046026435.1 Paraburkholderia sp. RL17-381-BIF-C
TTGCGGCTTGCCGAACGTGATGCCGTGCGCGCCGAGCGCTTCGGCTTCGTCGATCACGAGCGCGGTGTGCAACAGCGCCTTCGACGGAATACAGCCGACATTCAGACACACGCCGCCGAGCGTCGAGTAACGTTCGACGAGCACGGTCTTCATGCCAAGGTCGGCGGAACGGAACGCGGCGGAATAACCACCGGGGCCCGAACCGAGCACGAGCATGTCGCACTCGATATCCGCGGAGCCGGAATAGCTGCCGGCTTGCGGCGCGGGTGCTGCCGCCTTGGCCGGAGCCGCAGCAGCCTGGGCCGCCTGCGGTTTGGCTTCCGCTTGAGCGGGCGCTTTCTCGGGTTCTTTGGCCGGAGCCTTCGGTGCATCTTTCGCGGGCGCCGCGTCTGCCGATGTTTCGACGAGCGCGATCACCGTACCTTGCGAGACTTTGTCGCCGGCTTTGACGCGGACTTCCTTGACCGTGCCGGCGGTATCGCTCGGCACTTCGATGGAGGCCTTGTCGGACTCGAGCGTCATCAGCGCCTGTTCATTCTCGATGACATCGCCCGGTTTGATATTGACTTCGATGACATCGACGTCTTTGAAGTCGCCGATATCCGGCACTTTTACTTCGACGAGACTCATTAGTGTCCCCTTCTCTTATTGACCGTGATGAAGAAGAACTCACACCCATAGGTCCATAAAGCTGGCAGCGCGGCGAACAGAATCATCCTTTGCTGTCCGCCCAAGGACGCGCCTTTCTTTTGCCTACTTTTCTTTGGAAGACAAAGAAAAGTAGGTGCCGCCCCGCACAGGGGCAACACTAATAGACCGACATGAATGCAAATTCAACGAGAGACGCGGATCACAGACAATAAAACCCGCGCCCCGCACAACCATCACCAAATCAAAGAATCACACGCCGGAAATCGGCAAGAAGCGCCCCAAGATACGCATTGAACCTGGCCGCCGCAGCACCATCAATCACCCGATGGTCATACGACAAAGAAAGCGGCAGGATCAAACGCGGCACGAACTGCTTACCATCCCAAACCGGCTTCATCGCACCGCGCGACAGACCAAGAATGGCGACTTCAGGCGCATTGATAATCGGCGTGAAGTTCGTGCCGCCAATGCCACCCAAAGACGAAATCGAGAAGCACCCGCCTTGCATCTGATCCGGCTTCAACTTGCCGTCGCGGGCGGCCTTCGAGAGCTCCGCCATTTCCTTGGCGATATCGATCAAGCCCTTCTTGTCCGCATCGCGAATGACAGGAACGACCAGACCATTCGGCGTGTCAGCCGCAAACCCGATATGGAAGTACTGCTTGAACACCAGGTTGTCGCCGTCGAGGCTGGCATTGAACGTCGGGAACTGCTTCAAGGCCGAAACAACAGCTTTGATCACGAAAGCCAGCATGGTGATCTTCACGCCGGCCTTTTCGTTCTCCTTGTTCAACTGCACGCGCAGCGCTTCGAGATCGGTGATGTCCGCTTCGTCGTTGTTGGTGACGTGCGGAATCATGACCCAGTTGCGATGCAGATTCGCGCCCGAAATTTTCTTGATGCGCGACAGCGGCTTCGGATCGATCGGACCGAATTTCGTGAAGTCGACCTTCGGCCACGGCAGCAGGTTCAGTTCGCCACCACCTGCCGCAGCCGGTGCGGCAGCACCGGCCGGCGCCGCACGCTGGCCGGTCATGACGCCCTTGATAAAGGCGGTCACGTCGGCTTGCGTGATGCGGCCCTTCGGACCCGTGCCCTGCACCTGTGTCACGTCGACGCCGAGTTCGCGCGCGAACTTGCGCACCGACGGCGACGCATGGCTCGCGTGACGCGCGCCACCTTCGCCGGCCGGAATGACCGGTGCCTGAGCGAGCGCCGACGGCGCCGCCGGAGCCGGCGACGGCGTGGCCGGCGCATCGGACGGCTTCTCGACGGCTTCCTGCTTCGGAGCCGGAGCCGGCGCAGCCGCGCCGCCTTCCGCTTCCACCACCACGATCACCGAGCCTTCCGAAACGGTATCGCCGACCTTGACCTTCAGTTCCTTGACAATACCGGCAGCCGAGCTCGGCACGTCCATGGTCGCCTTGTCGGATTCGAGCGTCACGAGCGACTGCTCTTTCTCGACGCGATCGCCGACCTTCACCGCGACTTCGATCACGGGAATGTCTTTGTAGTCGCCGATATCCGGTACTTTGACTTCCTGCAGACCGCCGCCGCCCGCAGCGGCCGCGGGTGCCGGCGCCGCAGCCGGAGCCGGTGCAGCGGCAGGCGCCGGAGCAGGCGCAGCCGCGCCGCCTTCAGCGCCTTCCAGCACGACGATCAACGAACCTTCCGAGACGTTGTCGCCGACCTTGACCTTCACTTCCTTGACGACGCCGGCGGCCGAGCTCGGCACGTCCATGGTCGCCTTGTCGGATTCCAGCGTAACGAGCGATTGCTCTTTCTCGACGGTGTCACCCGCCTTCACCAGCACCTCGATCACAGGGATGTCCTTGTAATCGCCGATGTCCGGCACCTTGACTTCGATCGCTTGACTCATTGTTAGTGTCTCCTGGGCCGCGCACGCGCCCAACCCCTGTCGATCAGGGGTCGGGCGCGCACGCCATGGCACACGGGGAAGGATGCCTTAGACGGTCATCGGGTTGGGTTTGGCGGGATCAAGGTTGTATTTCTTGAGCGCCTCGGCGACGACCTTGCGTTCGATCGTGCCTTCATCTGCCAGTGCATTCAACGCGGCAACCGTGACCCAGTAGCGGTCGACTTCGAAGAAGTGGCGCAGCTTTTCGCGCGTGTCCGAACGGCCGTAGCCATCCGTGCCCAGCACGACGAACTTCTGCGGCACGAACGCGCGAATCTGCTCGGTCAGCGCGCGCACATAGTCGGTCGAAGCGATGACCGGACCTTGCGCGTCCTTCAGCAGCTTCTCGACGTGCGAGAGCTTCTTCTCTTCGGTCGGGTGCAGCAGGTTCCAGCGCTGCACTTCATGGCCTTCGCGCGCGAGTTCGGTGAAGCTCGGCACGCTCCACAGATCGGCGGCGACGCCCCAGTCGTTCTTCAGCAGGCCGGCGGCGGCGATCACTTCGTTGAAGATCGTGCCCGCGCCCATCAGTTGCACGCGCGGCGCCTTCTTGTCCGCCTCGGCCTTACGGAACGCGTACATACCCTTGATGATGTCGGCCGCTACAGCGTCGCCCTGCGGAATCGCCGGGTGCTCGTAGTTCTCGTTCATCACCGTGATGTAGTAGTACACGTCTTCCTGATCCGCGACCATGCGGCGCAGGCCGTCCTGCATGATGACCGCGAGTTCGTAACCGAACGTCGGGTCGTAGCTGATGCAGTTCGGCACCGAAGCCGCCCACAGCAGCGAGTGGCCGTCTTCGTGCTGCAGACCTTCGCCGTTCAGCGTGGTGCGACCCGCCGTGCCGCCCAGCAGGAAGCCGCGCGAACGCATGTCGCCCGCTGCCCATGCCAGGTCGCCGATGCGCTGGAAGCCGAACATCGAGTAGAAGATGTAGAACGGGATCATGATCTCGCCGTGCGTCGAGTACGACGTCGCGGCTGCGATCCAGTCGGCCATACCACCGGCTTCGTTGATACCTTCCTGCAGGATCTGACCGGTTTCCGACTCACGGTAGAACATCAGCTGGTCGGAATCTTCCGGCACGTACTTCTGGCCGTCCTGATTCCAGATGCCGATCTGACGGAAAAGGCCTTCCATACCGAACGTACGCGACTCGTCCGGCACGATCGGCACGATGCGCTTACCGAGTGCCTTGTCCTTCAGCAGAATGTTCAGGATCCGCACGAACGCCATGGTCGTGGAGATCTCGCGGCCTTCGCCCGTGCCCTTGAGCAGCGGCTCGAATACCGACAGCTCCGGCACCGGCAGCGACTCGGCCTTCTGGCGACGCGCCGGCAGATAGCCGCCGAGGTCCTGGCGGCGAGCACGCATGTACTCCAGTTCCTTCGAACCTTCTTCGAACTTGAGGTACGGCACGTTGACGAGATCTTCGTCGGAGATCGGCAGGCGGAACTGGTCGCGGAATTTCTTCAGCTGATCCACGTGCAGCTTTTTCTGCTGGTGGGTGATGTTCATGGCCTGGCCGGCTTCGCCCATGCCGTAGCCCTTGATCGTCTTCGCGAGAATGACGGTCGGCTGGCCCTGCGAATTCGACGCTTCCTGGAACGCTGCGTAGATCTTGTGCGGATCGTGTCCGCCGCGGTTCAGGTTCCAGATTTCCTCGTCGGACCATTCGGCGACCAGCGCCTTGAGTTCCGGCGTGTTGAAGAAGTGTTCGCGCACATACGCGCCCGACTCCGACTTGTACGTCTGATATTCGCCGTCGACCACGGCCATCATGCGGCGCATCAGCGCGCCCGACTTGTCGCGTTGGAACAGCGCGTCCCAACGGCTGCCCCAGATGACCTTGATGACGTTCCAGCCGGCGCCGCGGAATTCGCTTTCCAGTTCCTGGATGATCTTGCCGTTGCCGCGCACCGGACCGTCGAGACGCTGCAGGTTGCAGTTGATCACGAACACGAGGTTGTCGAGGCGTTCACGGCCAGCCATGCCGATCGCGCCGAGCGATTCCGGTTCGTCGGTTTCGCCGTCGCCGAGGAACGCCCAGACCTTGCGGCCGTCGGTCTTCGCAATGCCGCGCGCCTGCATGTACTTCATGAAGCGCGCCTGATAGATCGCCATGATCGGGCCGAGGCCCATCGATACGGTCGGGAATTGCCAGAAGTCCGGCATCAGCCACGGGTGCGGGTACGACGAGATGCCCTCGCCGCCCACTTCCTGGCGGAAGTTGTCGAGCTGGTTCTCGGTCAGACGGCCGAGCAGGAACGCGCGCGAGTACACACCCGGCGACGAATGGCCCTGCACGAACACGAGATCGCCGCCATGTTCAGCCGACGGCGCATGCCAGAAGTGGTTGTAGCCGACGTCGTACAGCGTGGCGGCCGAAGCGAACGAGGCGATGTGGCCGCCCACGTTGGTTTCCTTGCCGGCGCGCAGCACCATGGCAATGGCGTTCCAGCGGGTGTACGAGCGGATACGGTGTTCGATGTCCTGATCGCCGGGGATCTTCGCCTGGCGCGAAACGGGAATCGTGTTGATGTACGGCGTGTTGGCGGAGAACGGCAGATGTTCGCCATGCACGCGGGCGAACTCGATCTGTTTCTCGATCAGGTAGTGAGCGCGATCGGGGCCCACAGCAGAAATCACGCCATCCAGCGCTTCAAGCCATTCGCCGGTTTCCTGGGGATCGTCGTCTTTTTCAGCAGCGACATATTTCATGACTTCGTCGGGTACAGCGGACATGCTCGTCTCCTGGATGTAGAGGAACGCTCTTTGAACAGACGACGCGGACGAAGCACGGCCGCGGCAGCTTCGGCCGATTGTAATAAGGGTCCCGACGTCCGCGCAACAAAATTTTCGAATTACGAGATCGATTCTCATAATGCGGAAAATTGTTGCGACGCAACCTGATTTGACTGCCGATCGACGGATACGTCGGCTAGTTTGCGCCGATTAATGGCACTTTCAGCGCTTTTTTGCGCCATTTACTAGCTTCACGCTGCGCTACAATGCCTCGCATGTTGACCGAACGGCTTTTCGCACGCTCGGCGCGCACCGCCGGTTCGCCTGCGGATTCGACGCCGTCCTCCCGCTGGCACCACGGACCGTGGTGGTCCAATTCCTATTTGCTCACGCCGCTCCTGTCGATCCTGGTGTTTCTGGTCGTCATGAGTCTGATTCTGTGGAGCCTGAACCGGCGCGAACAGCAACAGCAGGAAGACACGCTTTACCGTAATGTCGCGTGGGCGCAGCAGCAGATCCGTCTTTCCATGACCGGCGCGCAGGAACAGATCCAGGCGCTCGCGCGCGATCTGGTCGCCGGTCACGCCGATCCGCATTCGTTCCAGGTGTCCACCACGGACATCATGCAGGGGCATCCCGAGATCCTCTACATGAACTGGTACACGAGCCAGCAGCAGCCGCGCTGGCCCAATACCGCGCTGCCGGTGTTCGGCCAGCGGCTCGCGAGGCCGAACGACACGCAGATGGACGAAGCGGTCAAAGCCGCCTTCACCGAGGCGCGCAATACGCGCCGCCAGGTCTATTCGCCGCTCATCTACGACGACCTCGGCAACGGCTACATCACGCTGCAAACGCCGGTGTTCCGCGACCGCGACTTCCTCGGCACGATCGCCGCGGTGTTCTCGGTGGAAGGGATCCTCAAGCACGACATTCCGCCCGAGCTCTCGGCGAAATACAAAATCTCGATCATCGACGTGAACAACCGTGAGTTGACCACCACGTCGACCCGCCCGCGCCTGCCGCGCGACATGTTCTACGACCTGCCGCTCGACCCGCCGGGCCAGGGCGTCTCGGTGCGCGTCTACGCGTTCCCGCAGATGACCAACTTCACCAACAACACGCTGGTGTGGCTGGTGGCGGGCCTGTCCTGTTTCGTGTTGTGGAGCCTGTGGAGCTTGTGGAAACACACGCGCCAACGCTTCGAGGCGCAGCAGGCGCTGTACGCCGAGGCGTTCTTCCGCCGCGCGATGGAAAACTCGGTGCTGATCGGCATGCGCGTGCTCGACATGCACGGGCGCATCACCCACGTCAATCCAGCGTTTTGCCGCATGACCGGCTGGGACGAAAGCGATCTGGTCGGCAAGAACGCGCCGTTCGCCTACTGGCCGCGCGACGCTTATCCGGAAATGCAGCGCCAGCTCGACATGACGCTGCGCGGCAAGGCGCCCTCGTCGGGCTTCGAATTGCGGGTGCGCCGCAAGGACGGCTCGCTGTTCCACGCCCGCCTCTATGTATCGCCGCTGATCGACAGCTCGGGCCGCCAGACCGGCTGGATGTCGTCGATGACCGACATCACCGAGCCGAAACGCGCGCGCGAAGAACTCGCCGCCGCGCACGAGCGCTTCACCACCGTGCTCGAAAGCCTCGACGCGGCCGTGTCCGTGCTGGCCGCCGACGAAGCCGAACTGCTGTTCGCCAACCGCTATTACCGGCACCTGTTCGGGATTCGCCCGGACGGTCATCTGGAATTGGCGGGCGGCGGGTTCGATAGCGCACAGGCGTCGTCCGATTCGATCGATATGGTGGATACCTACGCCGGGCTGCCCGCCGCGGCGTTGACCGAAAGCACCGCCGATGCGCAGGAAGTCTACGTGCAAAGCATCCAGAAGTGGTTCGAAGTGCGCCGCCAGTACATCCAGTGGGTGGACGGCCACCTCGCGCAGATGCAGATCGCAACCGACATCACCACGCGCAAGCAGGCGCAGGAACTGTCGCGCCAGCAGGACGAAAAGCTGCAGTTCACCAGCCGTCTCATGACGATGGGTGAAATGGCCTCCTCGCTCGCCCACGAGTTGAACCAGCCGCTCGCCGCGATCAATAACTATTGCTCCGGAACCGTCGCACTGGTTAAATCCGGTCGGACGACACCTGACAATCTGCTGCCCGTGCTCGAAAAGACGGCCCAACAGGCGGTGCGTGCCGGCATGATCATCAAGCGCATTCGCGAGTTCGTGAAGCGCAGCGAGCCGAAGCGTCAGGCCACGCGCGTGGCCGATATCGTCGCGGACGCGGTGGGTCTGGCCGAACTCGAGGCGAGAAAGCGCCGCATTCGCATCGTTACCGATCTGCGCGCGCGCCTGCCGGTGATCTATGTCGATCCGGTGCTGATCGAGCAGGTACTGGTCAACCTGCTGAAGAACGGCGCCGAAGCGATGGCCGAAGCCCGTCCGAACGCGGTTGATCCGGTGATCCGCGTGGTCGTGCGGCTGGAAGGCGGGTTTGTCTGCATCAGCGTCGTCGACCAGGGGCCGGGCGTCGACGAAGCAACAGCCGAGCGGCTGTTCGAACCGTTTTACAGCACCAAGTCCGATGGTATGGGCATGGGGCTGAATATTTGCCGTTCGATTATCGAATCGCACCGCGGTCGTCTGTGGGTGGTGAACAACGTCGAATCTGACGGCCACATCACGGGCGCCACGTTCCATTGCAGTCTGCCTATTGGAGAGCCTGACGGCCCGAGCAACGGCGGGTCACAGGCGCCGACACCACAAACCGTTACGGGAGAGCTATGAACAGCCCAGTCACCACACAGGAAACTGTCTTTGTCGTCGACGACGACGAGGCCGTGCGAGATTCGCTGCGCTGGCTGCTGGAGGCGAACGGCTACCGCGTGCAATGCTTCTCCAGCGCCGAGCAGTTCATCGACGCATGGCAGCCGCACACGCATCCGGGCCAGATCGCCTGCCTGATCCTCGACGTGCGGATGTCCGGCATGAGCGGGCTCGAATTGCAGGAACGCCTGATCGCCGACAACGCGTCGCTGCCGATCATCTTCGTGACGGGTCACGGCGATGTGCCGATGGCTGTGTCCACAATGAAAAAAGGCGCGATGGACTTCATCGAAAAGCCGTTCGACGAAGCCGAGTTGCGCAAGCTGGTCGAGCGCATGCTCGACAAGGCGCGCAGCGAAAGCAGCAGCGTGCAGCAGCAGCGCGCCGCCGCCGAGCGTCTGGGCAAGCTGACCGCGCGTGAGCACCAGGTGCTCGAACGCATCATCGCGGGCCGCCTGAACAAGCAGATCGCCGACGACCTTGGCATCAGCATCAAGACGGTCGAAGCGCACCGCGCGAACATCATGGAAAAGCTCAACGTCAACACGGTCGCCGACCTGCTGCGACTCGCGCTGTCGAACAAGCCGCAACCGGCGCAATAAGCCGCACCTGCCGGCACGCCCGAAGGAAGTCCCCTCGTGGGACTCGCCACCGGAGCAGTGCCGCGCATCAATGGCCGGACTATCCACGAGTCCGGCCCGCCTCGCCCTCTCCCGCCTGTTATTCCCTCAGCACCCTTCAGCGCCTCGCACACTTCTCACGGCCATCAACGCGAACCGCGTTAAATCGACGCATCTCCCGGAAAATAATACGCATTACTCAGCAAATGCTTACCCGATTGCGCAACAATTTCTTTCCTCAGACAAGATTGACGGACTGATCCGCACCCTTTAATTTACGCAGAACTCCTTAGCGGATGTCGTCGATAGCGCGATCAACGCGGGAATGACGTGCTGCAAAACGCCGCACGCCGTATCGCCTGGTGGTGCGAAACAATCGGATAGGATCGAACGTTTCCCTCTAGCAGCACGTGTTTTCGCCGAGCCACTTCACGGCAAACCGGACGCCTGCTCGCTCCGCCCCTCCATGGCAGATTCCATTGCGACGAACCGACGCAGTCAGTACTGCGAATCCACGTCGCGTCTTATCAACACCACCGGGAGGAATTCATCGTGAAACGATCCGGAGCACACCACTCGCGTGCGTTGTTCGTCTGCGCGGTTCTCGCGGGCGCGCCGCTCTTCAGCGGGCTCGCCACGCCGGACGCCGTCCATGCACAAGGCGCCACCAGAATGTCGAACCAGCAGCTCGATTCGCTGGCTGCTCCCGTCGCGCTTTATCCGGACGCCCTGCTCGCCCAGGTGCTGATGGCCTCGACCTTTCCGCAAGACGTGCGGGCTGCGGCCGCGTGGTCCAAAGCAAACGCCAGACTGCAGGGCGACGACGCGGTCAGAGCGGTCGCAGCCGAGCCGTGGGACGCGAGCGTACAGTCACTCGTCGCTTTTCCGCAGGTGCTCGCCACCATGGCCTCGAAATCCGATTGGGTCGCGCAACTCGGCACCGCGTTCCTTGCCCAGCCTGGCGACGTGATGGACTCCGTGCAGCGTCTGCGCAGGCAAGCGCAAGCGGCCGGCAATCTGAAAACGAGTGCGCAGCAAACGATTGTGGTCGAGCAGAGCACGATTCAGATCGTGCCGGCCAATCCGCAAGTGGTGTACGTGCCGACCTACAACCCCACGGTGGTCTACGGCGTGTGGCCCTATCCCGCGTATCCGCCCGTTTATGTGCCGCCGCCGCCCGGCTACACCATCGCCACCAGCTTCATGGCCGGCCTCGCATTCGGCACGGGTATCGCCGTCGCGAACGCACTGTGGGGCGGCTTCAACTGGAACTCGCATGACGTCAATATCAACGTGAACCGGTACAACACGATCAACGTGAACAACCGGCTCAACGTGAACGGCAGCACGACGAACTGGAATCGCAATAGCAACGTCAACCGCAACGTCAACAACGCGAATCTCGAACGCAACCTGAACAACAACGTCGGCGGCACGCAGCGCGAGGCGTATCGCGGCCGGGACAACGCCCGCGCTCAGGCACAGCAGACCTTGCAGAGCCGCACCGGCCAGAATCTGGGCGGCAGCGCGAGCGAGCGCCTGCAAGGGATCCGCCACGGCGGCACGGCGAACCCCGAATTGCAAAACCGCGCGCAGAACGCCAATCGCGACAACGCGCTGCGCGGCGCCGGCGACGGCAACGCCGCGCGACAGGACACGCAGCGCGGTCAGACAAGCCGCGACGCGCTCGCCAGCCGCAATGGCCAGCAGTACGCGGCAGGAGATCGCGGTGCGAACGCGGGCGGCCTGCAACACTCGCACGCCGCGCCCGGTGCAAACGGCGGCGGTCAGCAGCGCACGTCGGCAGGTCTCGGTGCAAACGGCAGCGGCCAGCAGCGCACGTCGGCAGGTCTCGGTGCAAACGGCAGCGGCCAGCATGGCAGCGGAATCGGCAATTGGAGTGGCGGATTGGGCGGCGGCGGCGCAGGTGAGCACCACTTCGGCCGCGGCCGTTGAACAAAAAAGGAGTCTCTGATGATGCGTCTATTCTCAACGCGCACGCTGCGCGCCAACGTCCTGACAGTGGCGGTCGCTCTCGGCACCACTGCCACGCTGCTCCTTGCTCCGGTGCTGCTGATCAGCACGATCCCGGCCCATGCCCAGGCGATCTACCCTAGCGCCAACGACGCCGCCAATGCATTCGTCGAAGCGCTCGCCCGTAACGACGAGGACGCGCTCAAGCACGTGCTCGGCAGCGACTTTCAACGTGTCATTCCCACCGAAGGCATCGGCGAGGACGACATCTACCAGTTCCTCGGCGAATGGTCGAAAAACCATCAGATCATCGAGGAGCCGGCTATCGACAGGGGGCGCGTCACCGCGCATCTGACGGTGGGCTACAGTGGCTGGAACCTGCCGATTCCGCTCGTGCAGGCAGGCAACGGTTGGCGCTTCGACCTGCCGGCGGCACGCGACGAGATGCTGACGCGCCGCATCGGCCGCAATGAGCGCGCCGCGATCCTGACTTCGCTCGCCTACCTGGATGCGCAATACGACTATCGCAATCTGACCCAGCGCTACGCACAACGCTTCGTCAGTACGCCGGGACAGCATGACGGACTGTATTGGACAACGGCGCCAGGCGAACCGGAAAGCCCGTTTGGACCGCTCGCCGCCACCATGCCGAACGGCACGCTGCCTCAGGAGGCCTATCACGGTTATCACTACCGCATCCTCACGGCGCAAGGGCCGCACGCGAAGGGTGGCGCGCAGAACTACTTCGAACACGGCGTGCTGTCCAAAGGCTTCGGGCTGATCGCCTCGCCGGCCGAATACGGCAAGACCGGCGTGATGAGTTTCATCGTCAACCAGGAGGGGCAGGTATATCAGAAGAACCTCGGGCCGCAAACCACGCGTGCGGCGGCGGCGATCAAGACGTTCGATCCGGACTCGGGTTGGCAAGCGGTCCAGCCGTAGCGAGCCGGCGCGACGTCGTACGCGTCTCACCCCCGCAACGCCGGGATGCAACCGGCCATCCGTGCGCGGCGCACGAGGCAGGGCCGGTATAATGTCGGACTTTGCAGCGCCGCTTAACCCCGATTCGCGCCGCGCGCTTTTCACGTGCCGACCTATTCCCGATGAAAAGCGCCATCGCGCGTGGCCCGCTCGAGCGTCTGCGCCCTGCCCCGCTTTCCAAACTGCCCATCTCGACCCGACCATGACTGCCAAACTGATCGACGGCCTCGCCCTTTCCAAGACCCTGCGCGCGGACGTCGCCGCACGCGCCGCCGCCCTCACCGCCCGCGGCCATCAGCCAGGCCTCGCCGTGGTGCTGGTCGGCGACAATCCGGCTAGCGAAGTGTACGTGCGCAACAAGGTCAAGGCGTGCCACGACAATGGCCTCGGCTCGTCGTTCGACCGTTATCCGGCCGACCTGCCGGAAGCCGAACTGCTCGCGCGCATCGACGAACTGAATCACGACCCGCGCATCCACGGCATTCTGGTGCAACTGCCGCTGCCGCCGCACATCGACAGCCATAAGGTGATCGAGGCGATCGCGCCGGAAAAGGACGTGGACGGCTTTCACGTCGCCAACGCCGGCGCGCTGATGACCGGCCAGCCGCTGTTTCGCCCGTGCACGCCGTACGGCGTCATGAAAATGCTCGCGGCCTACGAGATTCCGCTGCAGGGCGCGAACGCGGTGGTGATCGGCCGCTCGAACATCGTCGGCAAGCCGATGGCGCTGCTGCTGCTCGAAGCCGGCGCGACCGTGACGATCTGCCACAGCAAGACGCGCGATCTGGCCGCCCACACGCGCAACGCCGACGTGGTGGTCGTCGCCACGGGCTTGCGAAACATTCTCACGGCCGACATGGTGAAGCCCGGCGCGGCGGTGATCGACGTGGGCATGAACCGCGACGAAGCCGGCAAACTGTGCGGCGACGTCGACTTCGCGGGCGTCAAGGAAGTGGCCGGCTATATCACGCCGGTGCCGGGCGGCGTCGGCCCGATGACCATCACCATGCTGCTCGTCAACACGATCGAAGCCGCCGAGCGCGAAGCAGCAGCGAACGCGTAAAGCGGAGAATGTCAGGCGAAGAACCTCAGGCGGTGGACGTCGGGCGGAAAGCCGGCAGAGCGCAGAGCCGCTCCGCCGGCATCGAAACCTTTCAGGCCCTGGCCTCGCGCCAGGCATCGACCATGATCGGCGCCACACCGCGCCACCTTCGCGCCATATACCCGCCCCACACGCGCCGCATATCTCAGCGCACGGCTTGATCGCTTGCCGGCATACCCGTCGCCAGCGGCGTCGAGCGGCGCGCCAGACGCCCGCGGCACCACTTCAGCACGGGCCGTTCCACGAAGTGCCACGACAGCGCCGCGCACAGCAGGATGAACGGCGCGGCGATCAGGACCGCCGCCACATGGCTCAACTGCGGCGCGAGATTCGCAACGCATTGCTGCACCATGAAGCCGTACAGATAGATGCCGTACGAGTAATCGTGACGCGGCACGAGGCGCCGCAACAACGGCGTCGTTCCGACCCACAGCACGCCATACACGAAGGCCAGATAAAACAGCGGCTGCGCGCCGGCCGTGTCGCGGAACACCAGAAACACCATCGTGAGCGCCAGCGCCGTCAGACCGTTGATGTCGATGCGTTCACGCCAGCCGTACAACAGCATGCCCAGCATGAAAAACGGCTCCGGCCAGAATGAATATCCGCCGGGCGTTTCGCTGAAATCGCGCAAGCCGACCTGCCAATGCGACAGATTCACGCGCAGTACGAACGCGGCGCAACCCAGCGCGGCAGCGAGCGCCACGCCGCGCGAACTGGACAGCAGTCCGACCATGCCGGTCACGAGCACGATCAGATAGCACCGTACTTCGAGCGGCAGCGTCCAGAGCGGGGCGCAGACGTCGACGGGAAAGCGGTTGTGCTCGAACACGCCCGGCAGCGCCCAGCCGGTTTTCAGCACGATGGTCGAGAAATTGTCGAGGTTGGCCCACGTCATGCCGGAGGCGAAATACTCGCGCAGCGGCAGCGTCGTAAACAGCGGGCCGACGATGAACACCGTCACCAGCGAACCGGCCGCGACCGCCGGCCACAGGCGCGCGATGCGCAAGACGGCGAAGCGCGGCACCGAGCGCTGCCGGTCGAAGCTGGCGGTGACCAGCATGCCGCTCAAGAGGAAAAAGGCGTACACGCCGAGCGCGCCAAAACCGTCGAAACCCAGTGCGTTCTGGACCCAATCCGTGGTGCCGTCCGGCGCCTGGAGCAGATAGGAATGACCGTAGACGACGGCGATAGCGGCCAGCAGCCGCACGAGATCAAAGTTGTTGCCCTTGCGCGATAACGCATCCGAAAGCGGGTTCATCCATACCTCTTTTACGAAAAACGCCGCTGACCGGCAGCGACACCCCACCTTGCCGCATAGCAGCAATTGGAACCGTTCGTTTTCGCACAAAGCACAGTGGCGCTTTTGCCCCCGCGCCGCGCTTGTCCCGCTTGTCCTGCAACCCGCACGGCACGGCGACATCTGATAATTTGTCTGCCGACGGATTGGAATCGGCGCGCCCTGCCCCAATAATGTCTGTATCGGCTGCGACAGGGCGTCGTCGCGCGCGCCCCGAAGGGCGTTGCCCAAGGGGACACCCGTCCATGCACCGATTACCCGTTCACCCGCGTCAGACAGGAAGCCTCATGTCCACTACCGCCTCGAATCACGACAATCCGCTCCTCGATTTCTCCGACCTGCCGCGCTTTGGCCAAATCCGTCCCGAACACGTCACGCCCGCCCTCGATGTGCTGCTCGCCGACGCTGCCGCCGCCGTCGAGCGCGCCGCCCAGCCGATCACGCCCGCCTCGTGGGCCGACGTGGTCGAACCGGTCGAGCGCGCGACCGAACCGCTGTCGCGCGCCTGGAGCGTGGTCGGCCATCTGAACGCCGTCGCCGATACGCCCGAGTTGCGCGCCGTGTATGGCGAGAATCTGCCGCGTGTCACCGAATTCTGGTCGAGCGTTGGACAGAATCTCGCGCTGTACGAGAAGTACAAGGCGCTGCATGCCAGTAGCGATTTCGCCTCGCTGACCGGCGAGCGCAAGAAGATCCTCGGCAATGCGCTGCGCGATTTCCGCCTGTCCGGCGCGGAATTGCCGGAAGACCAGAAGCCGCATTTCGCCGAATTGCAGGAACGTCAGGCGGCGCTCTCGAAAGCGTTTTCGGATCACGTGCTCGACGCGACCAATGCGTATGCGTATATCGTCGAAGCCGGCAATGAAGCGCAACTGGCCGGCCTGCCCGAAGACGTGGTCGAAGCCGCCAGGGAAGCGGCCGAGCGCGAAGGCAAAACCGGCTACAAATTCACGCTGCATTTCCCGTCGTATTTCCCGGTGATGCAGTACTCGGAAAATCGCCCCATGCGCGAGGCGATGTATCGCGCGTACGTGACGCGCGCTTCCGAGCTTGGCCCGCAATACGGCAACGGCAAGCCCGAGTGGGACAACACCGCGGTGCTCGCCGAGCAGTTGAAGCTGCGCGCCGAAGAAGCGCACATGCTCGGCTTCAACAACTTCGCCGAAGTCTCGCTCGCGCCGAAAATGGCCGAGTCGCCCGCCCAGGTCATGAGCTTCCTCGAAGACCTCGCCACGCGTGCGCGTCCGCATGCCGAGCAGGACTGGAAGGAACTGCGCGAATTCGCCGCGAACGAACTCGGCATGAGCGAACTGCAACCATGGGACATGACGTTTGCCGCTGAGCGTCTGCGTCAGAAGCGCTATTCGTTCTCCGAGAACGAGGTCAAACAGTACTTTCCGGAAGACGCTGTCTTCAAGGGTCTTTTCAAGGTCACGGAAACGCTGTTCGGCGTGCGCATCCGCCGCGACGAAGCGGCCGTGTGGCATCCGGACGTGCGCTTTTTCCGCGTCGAGAATCAGGACGGCGGGCTCGTCGCGCAGTTCTACCTCGATCTGTATGCGCGTGAAGGCAAACGCGGCGGCGCCTGGATGGACGACGCGCGCGGCCGTCACAAGCACACGCATGGCAGCGTGCAAACGCCGGTCGCGTATCTGACCTGCAACTTCTCGGCGCCGGTCGGCGGCAAGCCCGCCTGCTTCACGCACGACGAAGTGATCACGCTGTTCCACGAGTTCGGTCACGGCTTGCATCACATGCTCACGCGTGTGGATGAGCTGGGCGTGTCGGGCATCAACGGCGTGGAGTGGGACGCGGTCGAACTGCCGTCGCAATTCATGGAGAATTTCTGCTGGGAGTGGGACGTGCTGAGCGACATGACTTCGCACGTCGAAACCGCCAAGCCGTTGCCGCGCGAACTGTTCGACAAGATGCTCGCCGCGAAGAACTTCCAGAGCGGTCTGGGCACGCTGCGCCAGATCGTATTCTCGATGTTCGACATGCAACTGCATACCGGCTTCGACGCCTCCGGCACGAAGAACGCCACCGAACTCGCGAGCGAAATCAACGAGCGCTTCCACGTCGTGCCGCAAGCGCCGTTCTCGCGCTGGCCGAATACGTTCAGCCATATTTTCGCGGGCGGCTATGCGGCGGGCTACTACAGCTATAAATGGGCTGAAGTGCTCTCTGCCGACGCCTACGCGGCATTTGAAGAAGCGGCGCAAGCGGCGAGCGGCAGCGTGCTCGATCAGGCGACCGGCATGCGTTATCGCAAGGAGATTCTGGAAGTGGGCGGCAGCCGTCCGGCGATGGAATCGTTCAAGGCATTCCGCGGCCGCGAGCCGAATATCGACGCACTGCTGCGTCACAACGGCATGACGCCGGGCGCGGCGCATTGAGGGGTTAATGCGAGCGTCGGCGCTTGGGTGAGCCGATGAAAGCCGGTGACTTGCTTAACGCAAGCACCGGCTTTTTCTTTGTCAGCGCTGAACGCGCAGCTAGGCGCGATGCAGTTTGAAATCCACTTCCGATGGCCGCCCTTCGAGCGACAACGCGGCACGCGCAGCCGGCGCGTGGCTTACCACCTTGCCGCGACTCACCACAGCAAGACGCGCCGCGCGCAAGCGGATTGCTTCCACCGGATCGCGCGCGTCGAGCAACACGAGATTGGCCGCGCAGCCCGGCGCGATGCCGTAGCCTTCGAGGCCGAGAATGCGCGCGGCGTTCACCGTCACCGCGTCGAAGCAGGCGCGCATGCCTTCGACGCCCGTCATCTGCGCCACATGCAAACCCATGTGCGCGACTTCCAGCATGTCGCCCGAGCCGAGGCTGTACCACGGGTCCATCACGCAATCGTGGCCGAACGCGACGTTGATGCCCGCTGCCATCATTTCCGGCACGCGTGTCATGCCGCGACGTTTCGGATAGGTGTCGCTGCGGCCTTGCAGCGTGATGTTGATCAGCGGATTCGCAATCGCCGCGACGCCCGCCTCGCGCATTAGCGGTAGGAGTTTGCTGACATAGTAGTTGTCCATGGAATGCATCGAGGTCAGATGCGAGCCGGTCACGCGCCCCTGCAAGCCGAGCCGATGCGTTTCGGCCGCGAGCGTCTCGATGTGACGCGACATGGGGTCGTCCGATTCATCGCAATGCATGTCCACGCGCAAGCCCTGCTCCGCCGCGTACTCGCACAAGAGACGCACGGACTGCGCGCCGTCGGCCATGGTGCGCTCGAAATGCGGAATGCCGCCGACCACATCCACGCCCATCGCGATCGACCGTTTGAGATTCTCGAAAGCGCCCGCGCTGCGCAACACGCCGTCTTGTGGAAAGGCCACCAGTTGCAGGTCGAGATACGGCGCGACGCGGCGCTTCACTTCGACCAGCGCCTCGACCGCGAGCAGGCGTGGATCACACACATCCACGTGGCTGCGGATGGCCAGCAGCCCGCGCGCGACGGCCCAGTCGCAATACTGCAACGCGCGCTCGATCAGCGCCTCCTGCGTGAGGTCCGGCTTCAGTTCGCCCCATAGCGCGATGCCCTCCAGCAGCGTGCCCGATGCGTTCACGCGTGGCAATCCGTACGAGAGCGTCGCGTCCATATGGAAATGTGGATCGACGAACGGCGGCGTGACAAGTGAACCGGCGGCATCGATTTCTTCGCGCGCGCTCGCGGCCAGATTCGGTTCGACGGCGACGATGCGGCCCGCTTCGATGCCGATGTCGACCGGCTCCTTGTGCTGCGGCGCGGCGCCCGCTGGCAACGTCGCGCGGCGGATGATCAGATCCATGTATCGCTCCCTTTGGCCCTTCCTGATTGATCACGATTCTATCGGCGTCAGAAAGCGCGTGGCGACGTTTATCCGGCGTTTTTTCCGCGTTTTTTCATCTGGCCGTACCGGCGAGCGGCGCGCGATCCGTACCGGCTGCGCGTCCCGCCGCCCGCCTATACTCGCCGGACAGACGGTCGATGCCGCGCCGTCATTCACTCAGGGAGCAGGCACATGAAAACAATTGGGGTGATCGGCGGGATGAGTTGGGAATCGTCCACCGAGTATTACAGGCTCCTGAACCGCCACGCCAAAGCGCGCCTGGGCGGCCACCACAACGCCCGCAGCCTGATGCTCACCGTCGACTTCGCGCCGATCGAAGCGCTCCAGCGCGCGGGCGACTGGGACACGCTTGGCCGACAGTTGGCCGATGCCGCGCGCCAACTCGAACGCGGCGGCGCCGATCTGGTGCTGCTCGCAACCAATACGATGCATCGCGTGTATGAATCGATCGAAGCGGCGATCGACGTGCCGTTCCTGCATATCGCCGACCCGACCGGCAACGCGTTGCGTGCGGCCGGCGTCGAACGAGTGGGTTTGCTCGGCACGCGCTATACGATGGAGCAGACTTTCTACACAGGGCGCCTGCGCGAGCGCTATGGCCTGACAACACTGGTTCCGGATGAAGCCGAACGTGCTGAGGTGCACCGCATCATCTACGACGAGCTGTGCCACGGTAAGGTGAATGACGCTTCACGCGCGGTGTATCGGCGTGTGATCGAGGCGCTGGCCGCGCGTGGCGCGCAGGCGGTGATTCTCGGCTGCACGGAAATTACGTTGCTGATCAAGCCGGAAGACTCGGTGTTGCCCGTGTTCGATACGACCGCGTTGCATGCGCAAGCGGCGGTGGAGTGGGCGATTGGTGAGGAGTGAGGGCAGCACGGGCGGAGCGGAAGACTTCGGCGCACGCGTCCGCGCCCAGCTGCCCCTGGCGGTGCTCAAGGCACATGACCATTTCGCGGCACGGACGGCAAGATCTTCCTATTACCCGGGCGAACGGTTTGATTGACCTGCGTGCGGGGCTGCGACTCGGCTGCCCCGCACGCGGGTCAGAAAAACCGTCAGGCTTTAGCCGCGCCTGCTTCCTTTGGCGGCTGCAACGTGACGTCCTTGCCACGCATGCCGTTCCTGTCAACTATATGGGCAGTCTCGGAACCGTCGGCATTGACAGTCGCGACTGTCCGGCTACCGTCTTTGTGGTACTCCACCAGGAACGTATCCTTACCATTCTCGTCAAGGTCACGCGACAATACGGGCTGTCCATCGCGATCGTACTGGAACTGCGCCCGAACACGTCCTTCTGCATCATAGTTGGACACCGTACGCCCGCCGTCCGTTGACTTGCGATCCTGAACTGCGAACTTCCCCGTTTCTGGAACGATGTAATTCGCTTCGATTTTCTCTCCCTTGCCGTCGAATTGGGCAATCTGCGTGTTGCGGTTTTTCGCATCGAACGAAGTGGCTTGAGACGAGTTATCGCTCGCATAATCGCGCACTGTTCCTGACCTGTCCGCATTGAACTCGGCACGCTCAGTTTCACGCCCCGCGCCGTTCCTGACGTCGACCGAATAGGCACCGTCCTTTGCGTAACTATAGGCCGCTGTCGAGGTTAATTCGCCGTGAGCATCCGCGAGTTCTGCAGTCTGGATTTTGCCTCTGGAGAACGTCTGCGTGCCGACATCGCCGGACGCCCAATGCTCAGTCATCGAATTAATGTCACCCTGCTCGTCGCCAGTGAACTCGACCTGCTTGATACTGCCGGTTTCAGGTGCCGGCGCGCGACTGCCCTCCCCGTAGTATTGGTAGTAGGACTTACCGGTCGCGGTGGAAGGATTTGCATTAACATAGGCGTTCATCCCGGCAACGATAAGATTATTGCGATCCTCCGCGTTCGACTTACCGGCGCCTACATCGACTGCGTGCAGGGCATCGAGTTTTTCCTGGACGCCTCGGAGTCCGCTAACTTCGATCTGGGTTGCAGGCGCGTTCCCAGAGGCCGTGTTTTTCTGGATTTCCTGTTGAATCTGATAGTTATTCGCGACCGCCTCCCCTTCTTGATGAGCACCGATTAGCGCCGCCACGTTATAGGCCTGGGGATCGCGCGGATTGACGGCATACTGCGACTTGAACGCTTTATCGTTCGCGCGATTCTCGTAGTGGCCAATTTCATGCGACAAATGACCCAGCACGGAAGCGTCAGACATCGTCGAGTGTTGATATTGACCGACTACGATGTGCCTGCCGTCGAAATACGTGGCGATGTCTTTGCCCCTGCTCATCGGATCCATATTGCCCGAACTCACGTCACTGCCATAATCGAATAATTGAGATCGAAACTGGGGGCTCGCATTGACGAGCCCGATCTGCTCGGGTGTCAGCTTGACTTCACCAAAGTAGGATTCCTGACCAGTTACCACGTTCGTTCCCACACTCAAGTTCGATGCCATATCCATCCATCCGTTAGCCATTGAGGAGCCTGTCGCGATCCGCTTGCCTGTGTACGTAGCGCGAGAGGGCCGCGCGCCTGGCGCGACGAGATGGAGTGTGCCGATCTGTTTCTGGCACGGGTGGTGTTTGCTCACCTGCTTCGAGTCTCAACACCTGGCCGGCATGTGCACGACTCGGCACACGGCCGTTGACGAACACCTTAATTGGTAAATGGATTGTCTTGCTGAACGGTGGTGGCTTGTCTGCAGCGGCAACGCCCATGAGCGGAAGCGGTCACGACGTGAATCGGTTCCCGGCTAGCTATGCAGCCTCGCTGCGCGCCGCGGGATAAGAATCACCGTGCCGCTATCGAAGGTAGCGATCAGATTTCGCTCATCGCGAATCATGCAGGTTCTCACAGCGCTCACCGCGACAGCATCGCTTTGCTGATTCATCTGCGTCGTACACGTCATATTTAAACGGCACGAACCCAGATTGTCGACGGCCGGTTTGACGAAGTGTCGCAACGGGTCACGGCAAAACACAGGAGCCTGGGGAGGCCGTAACCGGTGACTCGACCAACGACGCAAGGCAAATCATTGCAACGCTAATGGGACCGATCAGGAAAGCATTGCGCGCTGACCTCGTGCAGCCAATTCGCACTGTGTTCGACGCGTGCGCGCTAAGGGAAATATCTCCCGCCCTTTTGTGAATTTTCCGATGGCAGGATGGGCCGGCTTACGATTCAATGACGGTTCTGGTCTGTCTTTCAACTCAAATAATAAGGATGACATAGCGATGAGATATGCAGAGGACGCGCGTGTCCACCCCTGCAACGGACGCACCCTTCCGTTTGCCTTGCCAAGGCGCTGCCCGAGATAATGTGCACAGATGCATCCGCGACTTCTTGAGCACTACAACGCCGAACTGCTCTACATGCACGAACTGGCGCAGGAGTTTGCCAACGCGCATCCGAAGATCGCGAAGCGACTCGGCATGCAGGCGGGCGAAGTCGGCGATCCCTTCGTCGAGCGCTTGCTCCAGTCATCGGCCTTCTCGACCGCGCGCATGCAGATGCGCCTCGATGAAACCTTCGCGGAGTTCACCCAGCCGCTGCTGCAAACCCTCTATCCGAACTATGTCAGCCAGACTCCCTCAATGGCTGTCGCGCGTGTGTTCCCGCTCGTACGAGGAAAGCAGCTCGCCAACGCAACCGTGGTGCCGCGCGGCACCGCCTTCATGTCACGCGTGCCAGTCGGTGAGTTGACGGCCTGTGAGTTCCGCAGCAGCCAGGACGTGACGCTGTATCCACTGGAAATCGCGCAGGCACGGCTAACCGGCATTCCGCCCGACATTCCGGGGCTCGGCCGCTACGTCGCCCAAGACGTGCAGATACAGGGCGCGTTGCGGCTTCTTCTGCGAACGATCAACGGCGCGCCGATCTCAAGTCTTGCGGAGCTCGACCGGCTGACGGTCTGTCTGGCCGGCGACGAAGCGAGCGCCTCGCACCTGTTCGAACTGGTTCACGCGGCCGGCGTGGCCACCATCACGGGCGTACCCGGCGAGTTCACGACCGGCACGCTGCATGTCGTCACCGAGAATGCGGTCGTGCATGATGCACTCGAACCGGAACAGAGCCTGCTGCCCGCCGTTCCTCACAAGTTTCACGGGCACAACCTGTTGCAGGAGTATTTCAGCTGTCCCGCACGCTTCTGGTTTTTCACGCTCACCGGCCTTGGCAAGGGGTTGTCCGCCATCGGCAGCACTGAGGCTGAAATCATCGTGTTACTCGACCGCCGCGTGGACAAGCTGGCAGAGACGGTCGACGCGTCGCATTTCGCGCTGTTCTGCACGCCCATCATCAACCTGTTTCCACGGCGCACCGAGTGGCTGGCGCTTGGCGCTCGGGCAGCTGACCACCCGCTCGTGCCTGTGGCCAAATTTCCGCGCGACTACGAGGTGTATTCGGTATCGGGTGCCTGGGGACAGGTTTCGGAACATGCCGAAGCGCTGCGATTCCATCCACTGCACGCGCGCTACCGGGATGGCGATGGTCAAAGCGGGCGCTACTTTACGATACGGCGCGAGTTGGCCCGCCCGGCTGATGACTCCCGCCACTACGGCAGCCGCCGGCCGTTCACGGAAACACGCACGTTCCTCTCGCTGTTGGACGAAAACGGAATGCCGGATGCCGAAGGCATTCGCAATGTGTCGCTCGAAGCGCTCCTGACCAATCGTGACCTCCCGTGCGTGGTGCCGCGCAACGGAGTGTCCGACCTGTCTGTGGCGAGCTCGATTCCCCAAAAGAGCATTGGCCTGCTACGCGCGCCGACGACGCCACGGCCACCGCTTGCGTTCGGTAAGCGCGCATGGCAGTTGATCGGACAACTGAGCTTCACCTACAGGGCGTTCGATGGCCGGCCGGATCAACCGTGCGCCGGCGACGCACTGCGCACGCTGATGGACCTGTACCTGGGCACCGAATCTCATGAATTGCGGCGTCAGGTCGCGGGGCTCGTGGGCGCAACCGCCACGCCTGTCAACCGTCGTCTGGCGCTCGACGGCGATCACATGTTCGGCCGCGGGATTGAATGCGAGCTGATTTTCGACGAAACGGAGTTCGGTGGCCTGAGCCCGTACACGCTGGCGCTCGTGCTGGAACGCTACGTGGCACGCCATGTGTCGCCTCGTTCGTTCACCACGACCGTACTGCGCTCGAAGCAGCGCGGGCGAATTGGACGCTGGCCACCGCGCGCCGGCACGCGCGACGCGGTTTGAGCAGCGTGACGATCTCATTTTCCAGTGCCTGATTTACCACCCTATCTGAGTTGCTCGCCAAGGGAGTTGCTGATGATTGGAGTCGCCGATGTCCTGGTTTAAACAGCCGCGCACGCTGGAAATGAGCGGCAAGGCGCTGCCGCAATGGGCAGGCGAATCACTGTTCGTCGTTGGCCGGCTGGCGGGGAAAGAGAAGCTCGGCCGTCTGTACGACTACGATGTCGATGTCAGCACGATGGATGACGCGCGGCTGAGCGTTGTCGAGGCGCAGCGGCTAGTCGACGTCGACTCGCTGATCGGCAAGGAAGTCACCGTCAACATCGCTATCGAGGGCAATGGCAGCTCAGATCCGGGCCGCTCGGGCACGGCAGCGAACTGCGGCGCGGACGTGCGCAAGCTGACAGGGCTGATCGTCTCGGCGAAGTGCGTCGGCGCGGATGAGCGGCGTGCGTACTACCGCCTTAACATTCGCCCCTGGTTATATCTCGCCACGTTGAACCGTGATAGCCGGATCCTGCAAGACAAGGACGTGACCGAGATAACGCGCGAGGTACTGCAGAAATACCCGTACCCGTTCGACATGCGCCTCGCCGGTCCCGGCGCTGCGCGCCGCCCCTATCCGAAGCGCGAGTATCAGCGGCAGTGGTGGGAGTCAGATTTCGCGTGGCTGTCCCGGCTGTGGCAGGAATGGGGCATTACGTTCTTCTTCAACGAGAGCACGCTGGTGTTGTGCGACTCGCCTGGCGCCTAGCGACGCGTCGGCGTGAGTCGTGTGTGCAAACGAACAACGAACCTGCAAGAACCTATGGCTCATCACAAGCATCCAGCAAGTCAGCCGAAGGCATCGGCTGCGCCCTACGTGCAAGCTACCCTTGTCTTTCGTGACGTCCTGCAGAAGCCCATTGAAGGACTCTCCGTGCAGATCAAGGCGGGTGCGGGCGCGCGGCCCGCTCCGCAATGGACAACAGGCGCGCAGACCGACGCTGTCGACGCATCGGCAACGCTAGCCACGTCCGCTCCCGCTGTCGCCTCCGCGGCTACCGCGCCTCCTCCGCCTGCGATTGCAAACACCATTGAAGCGACAACGGACAAAGACGGCTACGCGATCACGATTCGCAATGCCGCACGCAACCAGCCGATAGACGTGATGGTGAAGAACCGTCGAGGCGAGTTCGTCTGGAAGGCCACGGTCACACCGAAGAAAGACATCAGCGTATTTACGGTCACCAGCCCCGAATACCACCTGGAAGCCACGACGAAGCTCACGCCAAAGGAGGAATTCGAGCAGGAGTTGAATCTTCCTGTCGTGAAACACGGTGAAGTCATGACCGTCGAGCGGCTCGTGGGCGAGTTTGGGCCTTATATCGGTTGGTCGCAGAAAGTCACTGAGCAAGGCAAAGTCAAAAGGGATACGCCGACACGCCATAAGGAAACCACGATCGACGACAAGACGAAAAAGGAAAAGACGACCGTGACCATTGACCACCACTACACGATTGTCGATACCGGAAAGCCGACCACTGTCGCGTTCAACGTGCTCGGATCGAAGCTCAACTATCCCAAAACGCTCGAAATAAGCGAGAAGAAATACGCTGAGGCGGCGAAGACTCTCGGCTGTGAGGCGGCTGCCATCAAGGCGGTCGCGATGACCGAAAGCGACGGGGTGGGATTCTGTGACAACGGCTTGCCAAAAATTCGCTACGAACGTCATGTCTTCTTTCGATCCCTCTTGCCGAAGGACAAGAGAAATGAAAAGCCGGCTTTATTAAAAAAGCAGCCGAATCCTTTCCCGGCATTTCCTAATCTTTGCCTGCCGATTCAAGGCGGATACACGGCTGGCGAAACTGACGACCATGGCTGGTCGCACAGCGATGAAAAAGTCATGCACCAATACGAGCGTTTTGTTCAGGCATGCGCGTTGAATCGTGATGCCGCGATCATGGCCTGCTCATGGGGAGCATTCCAGGTGTTGGCCTTTTTCTACGAAGAAATGGGCTACGCAAGTCCCATCGAGTTAGCCAACCTCGAAATGCAGGGCGTTGACGAGCAATTTGATCTTTTTGTCGCCTACGTCAACATGAACAGTTCAGCAAAAAAAGCCCTGCAAGAGAAGAACTGGGAGTCTTTTGCATATTATTACAACGGCCAACATTATCCTCAAAAATATCCCGACTCGATGAGAAAATTTTATGAAAAATTCAAATAGAGGGCTTTTCAAAACGATTGCATCCTGCTTCCTTATGTTGGCCTGCCAAATCGCCACCGCCGGTGTCGCGACGACATACGACGAACTGAGTTTCGTAACCTATCAGTCGGGAGAGGATATCGTCGGCTATTACCGCGCCCAGGAAACCCCATTCTCATGCGGGTTCCTGTTCATGGCGAACAGAGATGAGGGAGTCAAAAGCGCGGACGGAACAGAGGTGCTGCGAATGAAGACGTTCGACTTCATTCCCTATAAAGGAATGTTCTCCTATGCTCAACGCGACCCACGGGCGGAAATCGACGGCACGCTGTATCTGCACGACAATGAAATCGCGCTAAAAACAGATCGTCCGCACGCGGGGTGTCAGAGTGCAGCGGGCTTGTTTAATGCGGCGCCCGGAGAACGTGGCGCAAGTCAGTATTCGGCGACTGAACGATTCGACGCCGTTGGTATCGCCGTTTCCACCAACAAAACCTATTTCTATGAAAAACCGGGCATCGGCAAACGGCGGCAGTATATTTTGCCAGGAGATCTCGTCACATTACTTAGCCGGCGCGAAGGTTACTCGTACGCGCGATACGTGAGTCCCGATATGTCGATTGATGAAACAGACTCTCGTAAGATCGTGACCGGATGGCTTCGCAACCGCGACTTGACCAACCCCTTCCCTGCTTCCGCGGCAAGCGAGTCGGTACGAACGACCAAGATAGGGAGACAGGACAATGATTGAGCTGGTGCGGCTCAGGTGACGCCATCCATCGCGAACGCAGCGTACGGCGCGAATTTGCGTTAATCCGCGTCCGCGTCTGGCGCGCGGTGGTGTAGCGCGTTGAGATCGTTCACGACGATCAAGTGATATCCCTTCGTTTGCAAGCCCGCTGCCGCGAATGGTTGCAAGGCATGCACTTTCGCACGAGCAGTTGTCGAATGCGTTAGCCAGCGGGTCTCAATAGGTCAGATGCGGAAAACAAAAAACCCGCCGTAGCGGGTTTGATGTTTTGCGATATTTTTGGACACTCACGCTTGAACGACACGGCGATTGCCTGCAAGCAAACAAAGAACCTTTTGCATGCTACCCAGCTATCGCGACACTCACTACTGGGCTTTGGTTGCGGGGGTAGGATTTGAACCTACGACCTTCGGGTTATGAGCCCGACGAGCTGCCAGACTGCTCCACCCCGCGTC